>CALYYZ010000004.1 GCA_945607165.1 uncultured Ruminococcus sp.
GGCGCAGGAAAAAGCCCTGCGCCAAAAACTTTTCTGAATTATTGATAAACAACCGTTACATACTCATTAAAATGACTTAAGATAATTTATTGCCTGAGCACTGTCCTGCGCCTTGAACACCGCAGTTCCGGCAACACAGACATCAACTCCTGCCCTTGCCGCCTGCTCAACAGTATCTGCCCCGATTCCGCCGTCAGCCTCAACTAAAATATCAACGCCCCTTTTCTTGCACTCAGCCTTAATCTGCTCAACCTTTGGAAGCATATCAGCCATAAAGCTCTGTCCTCCGAAGCCGGGTTCAACAGTCATTACAAGCACAAGGTCTATTTTATCAAGATACGGAAAAACCGAATCTGCTGGGGTATTAGGCTTAATAACCAAGCCGGCCTTAACATTCCTGCTCTTGATTTTTTCAATCGTCCTGTCTATGTCAGAATCACATTCTATGTGAAAAGTGATTATGTCGGCTCCGGCGTCAATAAAATCATCGGCATATTTAAGCGGATCGCTTATCATCAAATGCACATCAAACGGCTTGTCGGTAAAGGCTCTTACCGCCTTAATCACAGGTGCGCCGAAGGTAATATTGGGAACAAAATGTCCGTCCATAACATCAAGGTGCATCCAATCGGCACCCGATTTGTCCATTCTTATTATCTCTTCCCCCATTTTTGAAAAATCGCAGGATAAAAGCGACGGTGCTATCTTCATAATTAACTTCCTTTTATTTTAATAAAATCATTACGGCTTTTGTATTGACGGAGCAACTATAGCCGCCGCCCCCCAGAACAAAGCATATATCAAAACCTCAAGCGAGCCCATTACACCAACTCCGGCATAAAGCGAAAGCGTCGCTGAAATCAGTATTCCTAAAACAACGGCAACAAGCTGAATTACTATAGCCAGTGAAATATTGTTCTTTATTCTGATACAAGCGGATATTGCTCTCGTCAGCGCAAAGGGTTTTCCGTTTGTAATGAGGTAAGATCGGGAGCTTTCTTCAACCGTAGACTGAGCCTCCTTGAGCACATTTCCGAGTCCCGTAGGCAAAACCTTAATGCTTCTGTAAAACAAATTGTACTGACCTGCTATAAGGTCGCTTGTTACATTATAGTCGGTGGTTCTTATTAAAAAGCTGACGCCGTTTGCCTCTGCCCTTTGAAGCTCCAAACGCAGCAGCTTGTCTGCGTGATAGCGGGTTACAAACATCGCAATGAGTCTGCCGGCTCTGGATAAATATGTAACCTGACTTCCCTTTGAGGTATAGTTTTCCTCATAATTAATTTCGGGCAGCTCGACGCTGTATTTTTCCATAAGACTGCGTGAGCCTACAAGGATTCTTTCGCTGTTCACCCAGCCGACAAGGCCCATATCGTCCTCATAAAGCACGCTTTCGACCTCGGGTAAGGTTTCCTTTGTTTCAACAATAACGGAATCAAAGGCATTTGCAATAGGATTTTGAGCTTCCTTAAGTATTGCGATACCGCACAAAAGCGACTCGTCAACATTGTAATCCTCATAGGTTTTAATTCCCTCAAGCTCAATGCACTCGGCAGGAAAAAGCTCGTTTGCGTCTATCATAATTGCGGTGCTGTCGCAAAACTGCTTAATTGACGGATATCCCGCAATCATACCACCGAAGGAAATCAGCTTTCTGCAAAGATTTCTGACGGGTAAATTAACCGCAAGCAAGGTGCACACCGGAATTACAACAGCCGAAATCAACGCCAATGCATTCACTGCGTCGGCAAGCGAAGCCTTTACAATGCCATAGAGAAAGGCAATCAATACTGCAGCCGCCGTTGTAAACGGGGCAAGCTTTGACGCAAGATCCTCGCTTGGATCGGGCGCATAGGAGATTTTGAGAAAATTCGAGGGAAATGCCGTTTTATGCTGGTAGGCAATAAGACTTCTGTCCGACGGTGTGCCGCTGAGCATCTGATTTGCCACAGCCTCATTGTTGTATATTTTCGCAGCATATTTTTGTCCCTTTGCCGAAACAAACCTAAAGTTGTCCTTTACTCTCAGCACCATAAACAGCTTGCCGAGGTTATTTGCAAAGAATGCCAGGAACACCACTGCGCAGTAGTAGTTTATATTAAAGGTGTCCATACTGCCTATACAGAAAAAGGACACTATTGTCTGAAGCACTGCGGCTGCCCCGCCGACAGCAACGGCTGTGTCGGAATTACCCTTGAATTTCAGCAGCGGTGTAAGACCGCTGATCATTGCAACCCGGTTTACAAACAAAGAAAAACCGAGAAGCACGAAATTGAGCACCGCATATGCCGCAGGCGCAAAGGCAACGGCGGAACAGATGGCTTCGGGGAATATTCTGGTAACAACGGTAAGTATGATTGACAGCGCCGCAATAGTGCCTGAAATCACGCTGCGCATAAAGAGCTTTTTTATGTTCAGGTTAAGCTCATACATTATGCTTTTTTCGTCGTCCTCGTCGGTGTAATCCTCAACCGTCTTTTTTGCCTCTTTAGGAGTATCTCTGTCGTCTGACTCATCCTTGGAAAAGAAGCCTACAACAGCCGACAGCACCTTTTCCTGAGTAGAACGGGTATCCTCCTGAACCTGATCATCCTCCTGCTCGGATTTCGGTTCGGGTTTTATAGCGTGAACGATAACCGACGGATTTTTTGACCGGATATATTCCTCATACTCGTTTGTAACAACCTCGGAAAATTTTCCCGCCTTAACATTTATCGTTTCCTGTTTATCGTGCGAATGATACACGGGAACCTTAGCCACAACTCTTTTTGCAGATTTGGGAATTTCAGCTGTCTGTTCTGACTCAGCCTGATTTTCACCGGAGGACTCCGCCTGTGTGCTTTTCTCTCCAACAGGCTTAGAAGCAATTTCAATATCAATGGAGTTTATGCTTTCGATTTTTACCTCATCGTCAAACTGCTCCACCTCGTCAATTATTTCTCCTGCAATATGTGCCTCGTCATCATACTCCGGAGAAAGCGTTACTATCTTGTTTTCCTGCTCATATTCAGGCTGCCTTTCCTGCAAATTCTCTTTTTCAGCCTTATCTGCGATGATTTGCTCCGCCTTTTTTTCCAGTACTGCTTTTGCCTGCTGAGGCGTCAGCACCCTTTCTTCACTTCCGTCCATCATCAGTGACGCCTGAATTGTTGCGGCATTTTTGTCACCGACAATGGTGTTTTTTTCATCTGTACTTTGGTCAAGCGGACTTTCATTTTTCAGCCTTGGTATTCTGCTTGCATTACTGAAAATATCATCCATTTTGGGCTTGGCACGGTAACGCTGAGCAACCTTCTCCATTTTTTCCTGGTCGGCAAGATAATGGGTTTCCTTTAGTATGCTTTCTATTTCACGCTCTCTGAGCAAATCATCCCGTCTTTCCTTTTCAGCCATTTTTTCACGCTCCTTTTCACTCAAAATCAATTATCTGTCCTTCATTGCGTTGTACATTAATATTCCTGCCGCTACGGATGCATTCAAAGAATTAATTTTTCCTTTCATCGGCAAAGATACGATAACATCGCATTTTTCACGGACAAGCCTTGATATACCCTTGCCCTCGTTGCCGATAACTATGGCACAAGCTCCGGAAAAATCGCAGCTGAGATAATCTGTTCCGTTCATATCGGCACCGTACACCCAAACTCCCCTTTGCTTAAGCTCATCAATCAGGGAGGGTATGTTTGTAACCCTTGCCACCCTCATATATTCGACTGCTCCGGCAGAGGCTTTTCCTACAGTAAAGCTCAAGCCGGCACTTCTGCGTTTCGGAACAATTACTCCGTGAACACCTGCACACTCGGCAGTTCTTATTATGGCTCCGAGATTGTGGGGATCCTCAAGCTCGTCAAGGACAACAATAAACGGCGCCTCACCCAAAGACTCGGCATAATCAAAAATATCTTCGACCGAGGAATATTCCTTGACCGCAGCAAAAGCAACAATCCCCTGGTGCGTTGTTGAGCCGCATATATAGTCAAGCTTTGTTCGGTCAACCTCTTTTACAGGGATTTGCTTTTTTCTTGCCCTTGCAAGTATTCCGACAACGGCTCCGTTCTTTTCTCCTCTTGCAACGAGGATTTTATCTATAGCCCTGTCGCTTCTTACAGCCTCGCTGACCGGGTTTCTTCCTGAAATCACATCGGACTTAGCTTCGGTATTATTTTCTTTCATATCAATTTATACTCCATTTTATCGAAAAGTACTGAAATTCACTGCAATCGTTTTCATTATATCATATTCCGGTGCATTTTGATATAGATAATCGAAAAATACTTGTTTTTACCAAGATAACGATACACGCCCTTAGAAGAAAACTCTTTAAAGATAATAAATTGAGTCAAGGGCAATGGCTCCGGTGTCAATATACTCCGGAATTATTCCGTAAAGGCCTGTTGATCTGTCCATAAAAATATAAAGCTTTGGAGGAAACGGAGTAAAGCTGAAAAAAAACGAGCACAGCAGCAAAAGCATAAAGCAGCAAGGTATAAACAATCCTTCAAGCTTTATGTCGGAGTATGTCAGCCTGTAGGATAAAAAAGCCGCCGTACAAACAGAAGCAACACCTGAAATAAACCCTGCCATATACTCAGCAGAAGCGGACAAATAATTAAAAACAAGACATAATAATATGTAAGTACCGGCAAGCCAATACAAGGAAATAATTTTGGAAACAACGAATCGGTGAAAAGGCATATCTATGCTCAAGGCTTCTATTGCTCCCCAAATCAGAAACGGCAGCAGTAAGGTTTTTGCCGTTTCCCATATGCTGTCGTTTACTGAGCCGAACATTACGCCTATCAGACTTCTGTCACTCAGAAAATACAGGTTCTGAAAAAACACCGAAGCTGATATTGTGAAAAAAATTCCGAATATTTCTAGTCGGAAAAGCTTCATATGCACTTAACACCTCAATATCACTGTAAAGTTGTTTAGTCGGCGCATTTTCCCTGCAAGAAAACAACAGCAAGGCTTTTTATTTCCGCAGAATAATTCCGCCAACCAATTATACTTTTTGTATATTTCTAATAATAAAATAAAATGTTAATAACTATGTTGAAACTGTTAAAACAGAGAAAACAACACCTCGTTATCCTACAACATTTTCCTAATAACAAAACCAAATTATGTTTTATAAAAGTTTTCAACATAAAATTATTGTTAAGTTTTTAACAATAATTGATTACAAATTGTATAATACTCCTGTCAACCTTAAATTACTGCAAATTATAATTGTTTTTTTAAATTTCCCTCGTAAAACCTCGACACAATACTTCCCAAATTAATAAAAAAATAGCCTAACCGTAATTATGCTCATTATCACCGCAGTCAGATCTGCTGCTAAAGCAGCAAAAAGCGTATGCCTTATTTTCTTTATTTTTATACAGCCAAAGTATACCGCAATCGCATAAAAGGTTGTTTCGCTTGAACCTGCAAGCACCGAAGCTACCCTTCCTGCAAAGCTGTCGGGTCCGCAGTCCTGATACAAGGCGGTCAGCAACGCAGTCGAGCCGCTGCCGGACACAGGTCTTAACAGAACCATAGGTACAATTTCGGCAGGAAATCCGAGAGCTTCAGCAGCAGGCCGTATTAATTCACACAAAGATTCCACTGCTCCGCTTGAGCGCAGCAGGTCAACAGCGAACACAAGCCCAATCAGTGTAGGAGCAATGTTATAGATGAGCATTATCCCTTCCTTTGCTCCCTTTAAAAACACATCAAAGACAGGCACCCTCTTAATAATTCCGAACACTACCGCAGCGCAGGCAAAAGCCGGCATTATAAATTCCATTTATACCGCCCTTTTCCTTTTAAGTTTTTTAACCGGGGATTTATTTAGCGTCACCGCCAAAATCAACGCAACGCACAATGCACAGGCAGAACTTATCCACACCGGTACAATAATTTCAAAAGGAGCTTTGCTGCCGTAGCTTTGTCTTAGCACTGCAAGCGTTGTGGGCAAAAGCTGAAGTGACGCAGTATTCATAACCACAAAGACGACCATCTCATTGCTTGCCGTAGCTTTGCAGCCGTTGAGCTGATGAAGCTGCTTCATTGCCTTTAGACCAAACGGTGTAGCTGCATTGCCAAGACCTAAAAGATTTGCGCTTATGTTCATTGATATACTTTCAAATGCTTCGCTGTCTTTATTAAGACGGGGAAACAATGGCCTAAGCACAGGAGCAAAAAGCTTTGCAAACACTGAAGTAAGTCCGCTTTCGGACGCTATCTTCATAATGCCCGACCACAGGCACAGAATACCTGCCATTGTCATAATCAGCTCTAAAGAGCCTGCTCCGCTGTCAATCAGCGCATTTGATAAATTGTGAGTTTTTCCAAATATAACGGAGCAGATCACGCTTAAGGTAATCAGTGCACTCCAAAGATAATTCAACAAAGTATCACTCTTTTCGACAAATTTCATATAATTACCGCAACATCTCACATATATTCAACAATTTATGCAAATGCACGAAAATATAAGATAAATATTGACAAATTATGTAAAAGATGTTAGAATAAGGCAGGTAAAGTTGGAAGGATGGGGTCTATGATTTATACAAATTTCAGGGAAATTGACAAAGCCGGTCGAATAGTAATATCAAAGGACATCCGAAAACACCTAAACATTCGGGCGGGAGATGTGCTCCATATCGAGGCTGACGATCAATGCGTCACAATCAAAAAAGCTGAAAGCAAATGTGTTTTTTGCAATGCCCTTGAGAACCTGACGGAATTCGCAGGGAAATTCGTTTGCTGTACCTGCCTTGATAAGCTGAAAAAAGATTGATTTCTCAGACTGCCTAAGAAAGCTTCCGAGCGTTGGCGGTTGCTTTTAAAAAAATACTTTGGTATAATATATCTGAAATAATTAAAAAATATTACAAAACCTTGCCGCACATATCTGTTGAAGATTGGAATGTGCGGCAATATTAATCGGAGAAACAATGAAACTGTATATTACCGATATTCAAAGCATAAGACCTGACTGCAAATATGATATTTCACCGCAAAGAGCAGAAAGAGTAAAAAAATACAGAAGAGCAGAGGATAAAAAGAGGTGCATTGCAGGCGGCCTGCTGCTGAAACAATTTTTGGGTGACAAGGAAATCTTTTATAATCCCTACGGCAAGCCGTATTGCTCAGGAAATGTTTTTTTTAATCTTTCCCACAGCGGCAGCTATGTTATCCTTGCGCTGTCAGACTGTGAGGTAGGCTGTGACATTGAGAAGATTCGGTATGTAGATACAGAAAAAACCGGAAAAATTGTCTTTTGCGGGGAAGAACAGTCACAAATCAAATCGGCCAAATCTGCTTCAACCGAATTTTTTAAGCTTTGGACAAAAAAAGAAAGCCTGCTCAAATGCTTGGGCGATGGCTTTCACAGACCCGCAAAAAGTGTTTGCGTGTGCTCAGATATTTTTGAAGAAAAGGGAAAAAAATATTATCTTAAATCTTGGATATATTCCGATTATGCCGTTTCTGTGTGCAGCGAAAGGAACAATCTTCCAAAGGATATTGAGTATATTCATTTTTCAAACAATGGCTTGTTTCCTTAACTTTTTCCTTTTTCGAGTTTACCCTAACTATTGACAAAGAGCCACTAATTATACAGTTTGTTGTATTTTACTATCAAATAAAAATCAGCGGCATCTGACTGCGTTCCAATGGAAACACCATCGGTCGCAATCAAATGCCGCCGTTTGTTTTAGATCATTATTCTTTACTCTTTTGCCTTTGCTTGAGTGAATATTTCCTCATAAATGAATTCCGCCAGCTGGTCACGCTGAGCGCTCATATCACTTATCGCAATGCAAGAGCCTACGGAGGGATCGTCATTGTAGTAATACCACAAGCCCTCGGCAGGAACATAATACTGCTCAACCTTATAGCTCAAATACGAAAGGGCATGGGTAACAAGGGTGGTTATCTCGTTTTTCTTAAGGTTTGTAGTAATCAACGGACCTATTGAGCTTACTATGGATACTATCTGACCGATATCCGCCTTCTTCATTTCATTGAACAAGGTTTCAAGCAGCTTTCGCTGTCTTGAGGTTCTGTCCCAATCGTCACCGTCAAGTCCGATCTCGTTGCCGTCCTCACCCTTTGTCAAACCTCTGTTTCTCGCATACCACAGTGCCTGCTGTCCGTTAAGATGAACAATACCGGGATCGTCGGTAATCGTCGTGCGTGTATCCGCCTGCTTATTCTTGTACATCTGGTAATTGATATACTCAATCTCGTCCGCAGTTACCTCAATATCAATTCCGCCCAGGATATTGATGATTTCGATAAAGCTTGAAAAGTCAACCACAGCATAGCGGTCAATATCAATACCGAAGTTTGCTTCTATAGTCTGAATGGCAAGCTTTGCCCCTCCAAAGGTGTATGAAGCGTTGATCTTGTTATATCCGTAGCCCGGAATATAAACATAGGTATCACGCTGAAATGAGGTCATTTTGAGTTTTTTATGATTGTTGTCTATCGACAGCATAATCATAGTATCGCTTCTGCCGTGGTCGTCTTTTCCGTGATTATCTTCACCGAACAGCATAATGTTGAGGACCTTGGAGTCCTGAAGCAGATCACCGTCCATAACAGTATAGCCTTTTTCATCGGTCGGAGCCTCGGAGCCGCTATTGGACGCAGGCTGGCCAACATCGTCGTCAAGAGATTTGTAATTCAAAGAATTGAGGACGGAATAATAATACATCATTCCCGATCCGCAGAAGAGGAATACCACAGACAACACAACACAAAGCACACGCTTCAGCCTGCCCTTTTTGCTGTAAACCTTTCTGATTTGATTCCCGGAGCTTATGTCAACAAGATTGCTCTCGGCGTTATGATTTGCCATAATGCACCTCCGTTTAGGTTGGGTTTGCATACTGTCGCACTTTCTGCATAAAGCTAATATCTATGACATTATAACACATAATTCTTAAAAATAATTCTAATATAGAAGAATAAAGTAAGATAAATCTGAAAATTGTGTGAACTACAGCAGTAAAGAAGAGAAAAAATCAGTCCTGTTCATCAAGAGAGAGATAAAACGAAGGTAAAAATTCCTTAGTAAAAATCTCTGTTTCAGGCATATTCATAGCTTCTATTGAACGCTCAATGCTTTCCTTTGCTTTCTTAAATTCATCGTTTCCCATTCTTATTTCGTCTATGCATTTAATCAATGCCGACAGCTTATCGGCAGCCTTAACAAATTTTTTAAGCTCCCTGTCCTGCTCCGAGTCCATCTTAATTATAAGCTCGTAGTCCTCCCTGAAATCATCGGGAAGCATACTAATAAGTCTGTCGGCCGCAGTACGCTCGATATCCTTATATATTCTGCTTATTTCCGGGTTAAAATACTTTATGGGAGTGGGCATATCTCCGGTTATTATCTCGGTTGAATCATGATAAACAGCAAGTACAGCCGCTCTGTCTGCGCTGAGGCTTCCTCCGAAACGCTTGTTGTGAATCATCACAAGACAATGAGCAAGCATTGCCACCTGAAGACTGTGTTCACAAAGATTTTCATATCTTGTGTTATTCATCAGTCCCCATCTGTTGATATACTTCATCCTTGACATCATCGCAAAAAAATGAAATTCGTTCATAATAAATATATTCTCCTGTTTTTTACAAAAATTAGTGCATTTTCTTCATTTATATGCTATAATAGACTCGATTGTAAAGTTTTTGAACAGCGACTTATAAAAAAACTTGCCGCTATCCGCTGACAGTATTTACGCTGTGCTGTCGGTTTTTGGCAAAACGGAAATTTCCGTTTTCGCCTTATATTCTGTTTTTTATTATACTATTTTATTGATAAATGTCAATTTTCAGGAGAATCTTATGGCTACAAGGCTGAATGTTTCAACACATAAATTCAGATATTACGCCCTTCTTTCATTTTTTACAGCTCTCGCCGCCGCCTGCGTTCTTTTTATTCCATATATCATAGCAGGCGATGGTGTAATGTATTATTACGGAGATTTCAACGCTCAGGAAATTCCGTTTTATCAGATGGTTCACGGCTCAATACAGAACGGTCAGCTCGGCTGGAGCTATACCACCGACCTTGGCTGTGACCTTTTGTCAAGCTACAGCTTTTATCTTATGGGCAGCCCGTTTTTTTGGATTACACTTTTATTTCCGAACAGCTTTGTACCCTATTTAATAGGCCCGTTACTAATTTTAAAATTTGCTTTTTCATCACTGAGTGCGTTTATTTATCTTCAAAGATATGTAAAAAATAAAAGCTTTGCCGTTTTAGGCGGAATACTTTATGCCTTTTCTGGCTTTTCAATATACAACATCTTCTTTTTTCATTTTCACGAACCGATGATTGTTTTTCCGCTTTTGCTTGCAGCGCTCGATTCATTCCTGTATGAAAAAAGAAGGGGGATTTTCGCCCTTGCGGTTTTTGCAGGCTGTGTTGTAAATTATTACTTTTTTGCAGGACAAGCCTTGTTTGTCGCCATATACTACTTAATGCTTGCGCTTACAAAGACATTCCGTTTCAGGCTAAAGGAATTTTTTCTTTTGGCGCTTGAGGTTATCATAGGCTTTGCGGCAGCTGCGTTTATCCTTCTGCCGTCAGTTTTGGGGCTTATGGGCAACCCAAGGCTTAACAGTCTGCCTAACGGCTGGAATTCACTTGTTCACTCCTCACCGCAAAGATATTGGCTGAGTGTTCTTGCCTTTCTGTTTCCTGCGGATATGCCGGCTTTCCCTGTGTTCACTCCTCAGTCAAACTGCAAATGGGCGTCTGTGGCAGGCTGGCTTCCCCTGTTTGGAATGACCGGTATGATTGCCTATCTGCAAACCCGAAAAAGGGATTGGCTTAAAAAGCTCATTACCTTACTTATACTTTTTGCTTTTGTTCCCGTATTAAACAGTATGTTCCAGCTTTTGAACAGCTCAATCTACTATGCCCGCTGGTACTATATGCTTGTTCTTTTGGCAATTTTGGCAACTGTCAGAGCCGTTGAGGATAACGAGGTCAACTGGAACAGAGCCATAGCCTGGTCGGTCGGACTCACGGTGGGCGCCGCAGCACTGATAGGCTTTATGCCTAACACGGTAGAAAATGAGGACGGCACCACAGAAACCACCATAGGAGTTCAGGCAACCTTTGACCGTTTTTGGATATATGTGCTTATGGCAATGATAAGCCTGCTTGCCTTCGTATTGATACTGAAAAAATTTCACGGCAGAAGCCCCCATTTTGAAATAGCTTCAATATCGGGAGTGCTCGCAGTTGCCCTGACGGTGTCAACCTTCAACATATGCACAGGGTATCTTTCAAGCTCCTCCACAGAAACAATAAAAAGAGATATTCTTAACCTCGGCGACAATGTGAAGCTTGACGGACTTGAAAAATCACGGTGTGATTTTTACGAATGTGTAGATAACACAGCTATGTATTGGAAAATCCAAAGCATTAATTGCTTTCAAAGCAGCGTATCCTCCTCAATAATGGAGTTTTATAATGCTTTGGGAATCACCAGAGATGTTGCTTCCCGTCCCGAAACCGAAAACTACGGTCTGAGGGCGCTGCTGAGCTGCCGATATCTGTTTGACTACAAATACGATAACGACAACGAGGATTGCTCATTCACCTATGAAAACGGAAAAACCAAAATGCCGTATTGGAAGCAAATCAAAACAATCAACAATTTTACGGTATATGAAAACGAGTGCTACATTCCCATGGGATTTGTCTATGACTCCTATATCACTCAGGAGGAGTTTGAAAGAATCAGCACCTCTCACAGAAGCGAGGCTATCCTGAATGCGATGGTGCTTACAAAAGAACAAATGGAAAAGTATTCGGAAATAACAGGCTATGACAAAGAGGATTATTCTGTTCTTTACGGAGAAGAGCCCGACAACTTTGAAAGCGAGACAGACTCTTATCTCTATGGCGGAGACTATTATACAGAGCAATGCAAAAAGCTTGCCGCTTCAAGCTGTACCGAGTTCAGGTATACCAAAACCGGCTTTGAAGCACAATACAAAAATGACAGCGGCGAAGCGTTAATGTTTTTCAGCATACCCTACAGCGACGGCTTTTCTGCTAAGATTAACGGTAAGCCTGTTCAGATAGAAAAGGTAAACTACGGCTTTATGGCTGTAAAGCTCCCTGCCCAAAGCGAATGTGATATTGTATTCAGCTATGAAACGCCGGGATTTTTAACAGGAGTAAAAATAAGCCTGTCAGCACTTGCCGCTTTTATCCTTTATATGACTGCTGTTGTCGGATTCGGAATAAGGAAAAAGAAAAAAGCTGAGCTTCGGTGCAAGAACCAAGAAATTGCCGATTAATTCGGTAATTCCCAACGGAGGAATAATATGATTTTCGGAGAAAAAATACTAAAATATAAGGATGAGATTTTAAGGGATCTTGATACTCTCTTAAAAATCCGGTCGGTAAGAAACGAAAACAACGCAGAATGTGACAGAGCATTGGATTTCATTCTAAAGCGAGCCGATGACTTCGGACTGAAAACAGCAAGGGTCACGGCTGAAAGCGGACACGCTCAGCTCGGATGCGGAAATAAGCTGTGTGCGGTGCTCACCCACCTTGATGTTGTGCCTGCCGGAAACGGCTGGAGCGTTGAGCCGTTTGCACTTACCGAGAAAAACGGCAGACTTTTCGGAAGAGGAATTGCAGATGACAAGGGTGCTGCGCTAATCACTCTCTATTGTCTGAGAGCATTAAAGGAAGAAAATGTCGAGGGCAAAAACACCATAAGAGCTGTTTTCGGGACATCTGAGGAATGTGGTATGGAGGATATGGACGGCTATTTTGACAATATGCCGCTGCCGGATATGGCGTTCACTCCGGATTCAAACTACGGCATATGCTGTGCGGAAAAGGGCATTTTGCAGCTCAAGGTAAGCTCAAGGGATAACGACGCAACCGTTATTACTCAGCTAAATGCAGGTAAGGCGGTAAACTCCGTTCCTGATGCAGCCTACGCACTAATCGACTCCTCAAGCTATGACGAGCAGCTTCTGTCTGACCTTGCCGAAAAGGGCAGCACAGATTTTGAATTTAAGTCTACCATTGACGGACTTATGATTATCTGCAAGGGCAAGGCTTCACACGCCTGCGAGCCTGATAAGGGCATAAACGCCGCCTCTGCGCTTATTGAGCTGATTTCAAAGGCATATAAGGACAGTGAGACAGGTTCCCTTTGCTCCTTCATAAATTGTGCAATTAACAATGAGACAAACGGAAGATCTATCGGTCTTAAGATGAGAGACTGCGCCTCAGGGTCGCTTACGGTAAACCTCGGCAGTATTTGTATTGAGGAAAACACCGCCTGCGCCTGCTTTGATATAAGATATCCTGTTACGGTCAACGGTGATTCCGTTTTGGAACAATTCAAAAAAGTTGCAGAAATTTTCGGCTTGAGCGTTGAGGTGCTCCATCACAACGAACCAATAAACTGCGACAAGGATTCTCCGCTTATCAGCCTTCTCAGCGACGCCTATGAAAAAGTAATGGGCAAAAAGCCCGAGCTTTACTCAACGGGAGGCGGAACCTACGCAAGAAAGCTTGGCGGAAGAGGGGTGGCATTCGGCCCGAGCTTCGGCTGTGACGATGTGAGAATGCACAACAGCGACGAAAGCATAGACAAAGCTCTGTTTTTTAAACACGCTGAAATCTGCCTTGAAGCAATGTATTCGCTTTATACTTATCCCCAAAAGCTGTAGGATTTGTACGGCTTTACAATATTGAAAAGGGGATTAATTCGTATGAAAACAGAAAGAATAATCAAAAAACAGTCCTTAGATTCACTAAAAGGCAACTGGGTTGCACTGATAGCCGCCCTGACAGTGCTCTGTACTGTATTTATTGTGATAGAATATTCAGCTGCTGCCGTCTTATACGCAACGGGTCTGGTTGACCCCGTTACGGGAAACGGAGAAAATCCGATCTTGGAAGTAATCAGCGCCGCCTTTTCGGTTGTTTTTATCTTCCTTTTTCCGATGGCAAACGGTGCAGTAAAAATGTTTTGCGGCACCTCTAAGGAAAAATCTGCAAACCCCTCGGATCTCTTTTACTATTTCAGGGGCGCCGGAAGATATTTTAAGACCGTGGCTGTTGATTTTGCTTTGTTTTTTATTTTCAGATTGCTTGGCATATTGACTGATCTATATTTTTGGGGCGAGATGATTTTCAATGTCAGCATATGGGACGGACTGTTCAAAAGCCCCCTCTCGCCGCTTATGGGACTGTTGCTGATTGTCACTGTTATTATCAGGATTATTCTGTTTTTACTGTTTGTGCATTTTCCGCTTGTTGCCTATGCACTTGACGACAGTAAACCGGCAGGACAGTATATTTTCGGTTACATTGGAATTGCATTTCGTAATTTCACTCGATCCTTCAGATTATTTTTGAGCTTTTCAGGCTGGCTTGCCTCGTGCTTTTTTGTAGTGCCGGCTATATTTGTATTTCCCTATATCGGCGTTTCTGCAGTTTCATCGGCAAGATGGCTGCTTGAAATAGAAGCAGACAGGAGAAAAATATGTTAGTTTCGCTTTGTATGATTGCCTACAACGAATCAAAGGCACTCGACGGACTTTTCAGAGATATCCATCTTCAGGATTACCCTCATGATAAAATGGAAATTGTTTTTGTGGACAGTATGTCCACTGATGATACAAGGGCAAAGATGGAACGGTTTAAAAATACCGATTACGGCTTTGAAAATGTTGCCATAGTAACCTGTGCAAAAAGGAATCAGGCTTTTTCATGGAATGCCGCCCTGATGACAGCCAGAGGCGATGTTATCATAAGAATTGACGCTCACGCAAGAATCCCGCGCAATTTTGTTTCAAGAAACATCTATAATCTCAGTCAGGGCGAGAATGTAGTCGGCGGAGGACGGCCTAATATTTCCTCCAATGTTTCCTCGTGGAAGCTGACTCTTCTTGCAGCGGAGGATTCGCTGTTCGGAAGCTCGGTTGCTTCATACAGAAGGCCGTCAACCCAAAAGGAATATATGGACAGCCTCTTTCACGCTGCCTACAGACGACAGGTTATTCAAAAGGTGGGCGGCTTTAACGAAAATCTGGGCAGAACCGAAGACAACGAGTTTCACTACAGGATAAGGCAAGCAGGATACAAGCTGTGCTGCTGTCCCGATATTATTTCCTACCAGCACTCAAGAAACAACCTCAGAGGTATGATTAGGCAGAAATTCTCGAACGGAAAATGGATCGGTCTTACAGTTTCGGAGTGTCCCGGCTGTCTTTCCTATTTTCACTTTGCACCGTTTGCCTTTGTAATGATGATAATTTTGTTGGGCATTGTCGCACTGCTCGGCTTTCCCGTGCTTTTATACACCCTTTTGCTAATCTATGGAATGTTTGATATCGTGAATGCGGTAGGCTGCTGCACAACAAAAAATATTCAGCCTCAATTTGCTCTGCTTCCGTTTATTTTCCCAATTCTTCACATTTCTTACGGAATCGGCACAATAGTCGGCTTGCTTCAGATTCCGGCTTGGAGGCGTAAGCTTAGAAAGAGCAGAGCAAAAGCTCACATTGAAAAGGTTAAAAGAAAAATTGAGGCAAATACAATTAATGCAAAGCCGCAAAAATAATCTGCGGCAAATCGGGATAACACGGAATATATCACACTATTATCTGTGTTCCCATAGAATTTCAAAACACAGGGTGGTAAAATGTCAGAGCTTGTAAAAATGACTCCGGCTCTTTTAAGAGAGCTTCAGCTTAAGCAGCTTGATACGCTTGTATATTTTAAGGAGTTTTGCGAAAAAAACAATCTCAGATTTTATCTTATCGGAGGCTGTCTTATAGGTGCGCTCAGAAACAAAGGCTTTGTGCCGTGGGACGATGACATTGATGTACTTATGCCCCGTCCGGATTATGAAAAACTGCACAGGCTTTGGCGAGAACAAAAGGCTGACGGCAGGTTTAAATTGCTTAAAACCGATGATGATATGTTCACCGGAAATATTTTTATTACAATAACCGACACAAATTACACAATGGTAAAGGATAACCAGACCGAAGTGGATATACCCCACGGCTTGGTGCTTGATGTCTTTCCGCTTGATGTTTGCCCCGACGGCCGCTTTGCCCGCAAAATGCAGTACATATGGACAATGCTGTATTCGCTGTTTTTGGCACAGATAGTTCCCGAAAAGCACGGCGGACTTGTGGGATTCGGAAGCAAGGTTCTGCTGGGAATATTCCGAGGAAAAAAGCTGAGGAACAAAATCTGGCGCTGTGCAGAAAGACATATGACAAAATATAAGCTTGAGGAAAACAAATGCGTAACCGAGCTTTGCGCCGGTCCGCACTGGATGAAAATGGAATATCCCAAGCACATCTACGAGGGTGTTGCCTATGTTACCTTTGAGGAACTTGAGATGCCGTGTATGTCGGGATATGACGAGTATCTTACTATGGTGTTCGGAGACTATATGAGTCTTCCTCCAAAGGAAAAGCAAGTACCGCACCACGACATTGCGTATCTTGACCTTAACACTCCCTGCGAGGTTTATGACAGCAAAAGGCGGTCAAAAAAATGAATTTGAGACTTTCAAAATGGTCCGAAACCAATTATAGTACTTTTCTTGATTATTTAAAAAGCAACGCCGATGAAAAGTACAGGGAGTTTATCTCTTCACTTGTTCCGACTGCGAAAAAGGACTCTCTGTTGGGTGTGAGAATGCCTAAGCTGCGTGAAATAGGCAGGGAAATTTCAAATGGCAATCCCCTCGACTTTCTAAATATCGCCCAAAGCGAGCTGTATGAGGAAAAAATGCTCAGGGGCATTGTAACGGGACTTATTAAAACTCAAGGTGCAAAAGAGCTGTTCAGGCTCTGTGACAGCTTTGTAAATGAAATTGATAATTGGGCGATTTGCGACTCCTTTTGCGCAGGACTCAGGGAAATTAAAAAATATAGATCGGAATTTTTTGAGCATATATCCTGCTATCTTGAAAGCGACAAGGAATTTGTTGTGAGAGCAGGGCTTGTGATTATGCTCAATCATTACCTTGATGACGAGTACATTCATCGGGTGCTTGAGCGCTGCGACAGTATTCACAGCGAAGCCTATTACATCAGAATGGCTCAGGCTTGGCTTGCGGCAACAGCTTTGGCTAAATGCCGTGATACCGCTATGCCGTATTTTCTTAACAACTCGCTTGACGACCGAACCTTTAACAAGGCAATACAAAAATGTATTGAAAGCCGAAGGATAAGCGACGCCGACAAACAGTTTTTGAGGGAATTAAGAAAACAGCAGCGCACAAATAATGTCAAATAATTTGCTATTGACAAATTCCAATCTATGCATATAATATAATTAACGGTTGTCTTCGGGGCGGGGTGAAATTCCCCACCGGCGGTTATAGTCCGCGAACAAGCAATGCTTGCCGAGTCTGTGAAATTCAGACACCGACGGTTATAGTCCGGATGTGAGAAGAATGGCTTTTGATTCGGGTATCCGAAAAACAAAGTGGTTTTATCATTTGCTCCGCAGAAATGCGGAGCTTTTTTGTGCTTTATACACCCTTTTTTGACAACCGAAAAAGGAGGTAACATTATGATTAAAACAAACGAAAAGAAAGTAAACACCACCGCCGACAGCTCCTATAAGCTAAAGCAGCTTGTCATTATGTCGCTCATCGCTGCTATTGCTTATGTTGTAACCTTTGTTTGCAGGCTGCCGATTATGCCAAGCGCACCCTTCCTTGATTTGGAATTCAAGTCGGCAATTATCTTAATCGGAGCATACATTTTCGGGCCTCTGTCCGGACTTATTATGACAGCTGTCGTTTGCCTGATTGAGATGGTTACTTTCAGCACAACCGAAATTATCGGCTTTATTATGAATTTCATTGCCACCACCTGTCTTGTTGTGCCGGCTTCATATGCTTATAAAAAGAAAAGCTCTACGGTATCTGTCGTAGTCGGACTTATAATCGGCGGAATAATAATGACGGTTGCAATGGTTGCCTGGAATTACTTTATCACACCCCTTTATATGGGTGTGCCGAGAGAGGCTATTGCTGCTATGCTTGTTCCCGTTTTTGTTCCGTTCAACCTGATTAAGGCAGGACTCAACGGCGGTGCGGCTTTGTTTTTGTTCCGCTTTGTTATTGCGGCTTTGAAAAAAGCAAGACTTATTCCCGAGAGAAACACCGAAAACAAGGGTGGAATTGTTGTAGCGGTTATCATTGCCGCACTGACCATTGCCACCTGTGTGCTTGCGGTATTGATGATTAACGGTGTGTTTTAATATTGTATTGACAAATTTTCATACCGTGCTATAATAACAACACAGGCTTTTGCCTGTGACACAGAGTAGAAATTTGTGCGTGAAGTGTTTTGCGAACGGGGAGTTGTCGCAAAAACGAAAGAGGTGTTCTCTGCGGTACAGATTTCGCATCCCGCTGTTACTTTAGGACTTTAGCGGGCAGTTTTCTGTCCGCTTTTATTTTTGGCTTTTGTCATTCTTCCTAAAGCAACATCGAAAATTTAGGAGGATAAAATGACACTAAAACAAAACCCATTAAGCAAACTCACCGGTTCATTTTTTGAACTCAAAAGCGTATATTCGCTTGCAGCGACAGCTATGCTGTTAGCTCTGAGAATAGTGCTGGGAATGTTCGCCAACGCAACGCTTCCGTTCTTCGGAAACACTGTAAAAATCAGCGCAGCCTTTATGCCGATAGCTGTAACAGGCTATATGTTCGGACCTATTCCTGCCGCACTTGTCGGAGGTTTGGGAGATGTAATCGCATTTTTCATTAATCCAGTGGGCGGAGGATACTTTCCGGGATTTACAATCAGCGGAATTTTGACAGGCTTGATTTACGGCTTTTCTTTCTATAAGAGTAATGTCAGCGTAATAAGAGTTATAATAGCCTGGCTGATAAACGCTCTTACGGTTGAGACCTTCTTAGCCGCATTCTGGCTCTATATTCTCTATGGTTCCGGGGAAATTCAGTACTATCTTACAACGCTCGGCGCAAGATTTATAAGCTTAGGAGTTAAGGCTCTGCCCGAAATGGCACTAATCTTTACTCTCGGTAAGATTTCGTCAAAAATCACCCTCCCCAAGCCGAGAAAGACCTGACAAAACACATAGCGAGTTTGAAACGGCGATAAGGTTTTCAGAAAACCTTACCGCCGTTATGTTTTAATTATTCAACTAATTATTTCATCATATTAAGAATTGCAGTCTTTGGATGTGCGCCGACAAGAGTTCCCGTTACCTCGCCGTTTTCGATTTTCATCAGGGTAGGAATACTCATAACACCGTATTTATCGGCAAGCTCGGGCTGCTCGTCAATGTTAATCTTTCCTACGAAAATCTCCGGATTTTCCTGCGCAATCTCATCAACAACAGGCGAAACCATTCTGCACGGTCCGCACCAAGGTGCCCAAAAGTCGAGCAGTACAGGTTTGGTGCTTCCCATTACCTTTTCTTCAAAATTTTCCGTTGTAATTTTATTAGCAGACATACTATACCTCCGTTTGTGGAAAAACTACTGTTAAGAGCATTTTGAAATCTTCTTTTGCATACACCGAATGAGGCTTTCTCGCCGGCATTACAAGACTTTGTCCCGCCCTGCAAACATAGCTTGTTGCGTCAACGGTAAACTCTCCCTCGCCCTCAATTACAGTGACCATAGCGTCGCCCTGTGAATCGTGGGTGCCGATTTCTTCGCCCTTTGAGAAAGCAAAAAGTGTCAGGCTTACAGCCTTGTTCTGAGCCAGAGTTTTGCTGACAATCTGACCTTTTTCAGCATGTATCTGATCTGCAAGCTCAAGCACCTCTTCGTGTTTAATGTTTTTAATGAAGCTCATAAAGATTTCCCCTCTTTTTCTTAGCAAACCACTGACTAATACTAAGGAAACACTGATTAAATCGTTTGTAATTGTGTGCCGTCAGTCAAAAATTAATCAGAATTACCTGTCATCAGTATAAATTTTTTCCGATTATCTGTCAAGTATTCTTCCATCGGTTGAAATTGTAACAACCTGCCACGGAATAAATTTTCCGCTTGCCTGAAGTGCCCTTTTTGCCGCATTTTCAATTCCGCCGCAGCAGGGCACCTCCATTCTTACAACAGTAAGACTTTTAATATTGTTGCCGGCAATAATCTGTGTAAGCTTTTCGGAATAATCAGTCCCGTCGAGCTTCGGACAACCTATCAGTGTAATGTGATTGCGGATAAACTCACTGTGAAAATCACCGTAGGCAAAGGCTGTGCAGTCGGCGGCAATCAACAGGTTTGCGTCCTCAAAATAAGGTGCATTAACGGGTACAAGCTTAATTTGTACAGGCCATTGACTGAGCATACTCTGCGAAGCACTGTACTGCTTATTAAAACTGTCGGGAGCTTCTCTTTCAAGCATTTTTGCTCTTGAGCCGGGGCAGCCGCCCGCATTTATTCCCTGTTTTTTCATCATAGCCTGCTTTACCGCCTGCTCGTCGTAGGCAGGAGCTTCTCGTTGCTCAAAGCTTATTGCATTTACCGGACAGGCAGGAAGACAGTCGCCCAAGCCGTCACAATAATCCTCACGCAGCAGCCTCGCCTTACCGTCAACCATACCTATCGCACCCTCGTGGCAAGCCTTTGCACAAGCACCGCAGCCGTTGCATTTTTCTTCATCTATTTTAATAATTCTTCTTATCATCATATATCACCTCGATAAAATTTTAGGGAAACACACAATTATTCAGCACGGTTTACCGGGCAGACCTTTGATTCCGCCATAGAAATAACCTTAAACTGCAACTATGCTGTACTGCCATAGGTCATTTTTCTGACCTTCACTTGCATTATAAGAGAAAATTTTATATTATTATGTTGTAATTCCAACAAAAGGTGAAAAAATGAAAAAATATTATGACACTCTGATTTCTTCTCCCCTGTTTTCTCATATCCCTGAAAATAAGCTTGACGAGCTGCTCAGATCAATCAAAGCCAAGGTAAAGGTTTTTTCAAAGGATGAAGCCATATTTCTTGAGGGCAGTCCTGCAATATACATCGGCATTGTACTGTCGGGAACCGTATTGATAGTACGCACGGATTATTACGGCAACAGGAGCATTGTTTCGAGTGCCGAACCGGGTGAGCTGTTCGGCGAGGCACTTGCCTTTTCCCAAATCAAAGAGCTGCCCGTAAGCGTTGTTGCTGACAGCAGGACTGAGGTTTTGATGATAAACTGTGACAGTCTTATTAACGCTAAAGAAGCCGACTGCGAGGTAAAAAATCAGATAATACGCAACCTTTTAAAAGTAGTCGCTGTAAAAAATCTAACCCTGAACAGAAAAATCGAGATAATCTCAAAGCGCACAACAAGGGAAAAGCTCCTATCCTTTTTAATGTACTATGCAAAAAAGTGCGGTAAAAATGAGTTTGATATTCCCTATGACCGACAGCAGCTGGCAGACTATTTGGAGGTTGAGCGCAGTGCAATGTCGGCAGAAATCGGAAAAATGAGAAAAGAGGGAATTATTAAAAGCAAAAAGAAGCATTTTGTTCTGCTGAATCCTTCGGAATAAATCAAAAATAATGCTATAATTTTGAAAAATACAAGTATCCTTTTGCCAAAGCCGGCTAATTTCTGATAAAGTCATTAATCATATGTTATACTGATTTCTGATAGAAAGCAGACTTATATTTTTACAGAGTAAAACTACAGAGCTATACAGGACTGTTACCTTAAAAAGCTTGTGAAACCAAGCGAAAACCACGCCGCATCGGCTGATGCGGCGTGGTTTGTTTTAAAGTGATTTTATCATCCAAATATGAGGGCAGCCCTCGTCTTCATCCTCTTCGCCAAAGGCTGTGTAGCCGTTGGCACGGTAGAATCCGCTCGCCCTTGTTTGCGAATGGAGTCTCAGAGTTTTTCCGCCCAGGTCTTTGACAGCCAGCTCGGCTCTGTTTAGAATTTCAGATCCGATTTTTTGTCCCCTGAATTCTTTGCTGACGGCGAGTCTGCCTAAAACATAGTCCTTGCAATCGGCACTGCTGTTCAGCCTGAAAAAGCGGCAGACTCCTGCGGTGGTGGCACCCTTGTAAGCCACAATGTGTACGGCGATCTCGTCCAGTGCATCAAATTCCTCACAAAAGCCCTGTTCACAAACAAAAACCTCAGTTCGGATTTTTTTGGCATCATCAGGCAGTGAACTAAAAAGCTTAAATTCCATTTAGCTTTGCTTTCTGTAGAAAGGCTCAACGCCTTTTACCGCATTTTTGCCGAAATCCATTGAATAGGGCATCATAGAAAGCTGGATATCGTCATCAAGATAAGGCTTTGCAACTTTGTCAATAGCGTCAAAGGTTGATTCCATATCACCTATAAAGTCAACAACAATAAGGTAGCTTTTCCTGCCGTCCTGCTCCATCATACGAAGATATGCAGCATTTACAAACTGCTCTGTGCTGAAATGGTTAATCAGAGCCGCCATAAGGTCAATGGGATATTCCTTTGGCTCTCCGAGAGAAACAGGGGTGCCGGGCTTTATTGTATTGTTTTTCATACGAATAAAATCTCTCTGCTGCTTAATTGAGATAACCATATTTTTGGGGAAGGTTACGCTTTTTCCAAAGGGATTAATCACAAAGCCGAGAACATTTGCGCTCGGATCCATAACCATCTGTGCAAGGCTGTCAAAATCGGTTACCACCTTATTTCCTTCACTGACGCCGTTCCACTTGTTAAGCTCGTCAATGTCGGTGAAAGCTCCGAAAAACTTATCCTTGTTTGCATTTTCAAGCAGTCGAAACTGCACCTGAGTTGACTGCTCCATAATCGTTTGTCCGTTTTGAGTGCGGGCTCTTGTTGTGGGAGTAACCTTTGCAGGCAGAATAAACTTTGCCTCAACAACAGCGTCAATCATTGCGTCGATATTTTCCTTGCTTCCGTCAGCCTGCATCGTTTCTATAGCCTTAACAAGTTGCGGATTTGTTATTTTTTCGGCAGGAACCTTGCTGCCTTCCATTTTTACATTTTTTAAATCGCTCATTATTTCCTCCGAATTATTCAACCTTATATGTTTTATCTGCTTCTACCTCAAGACCCTGTCCCTGTGGATACTGAACGCTGTCTGACGCATCGCCGTCATTAAAGATTATATAGGGATTATAGTAGGTCATATCAAAGGTGTAGCTGTATCTGCCGTCGGACTCTTTTTTCATTTCAACGCCCGGCCACACATCGTTATTATAGCCTGTATCGTCATAAACATAGGCATAAATACTGCTTTTGTCCCAGCTTCCGTCGTCGGGAGCCTCAAAGTAAACCTTTGTTCCCTTTTCAATGGTGTAATTTCTTTTGCGGGTGAACTCCACTCTTTCATAGGTCTTTACTCCCTGCTCATTTTCGGCACGAAGCTCAAGCACACCGACTTTTCCGTCCTTACCCGGAGTAACAGTTACTTTATCACCGTTTTTAAACTCAACAGGTTTTCCTCCGTTGAGCGAATAGGTCGCTTTCTTTGCGTTTACCGAAGTAAGCTTAGCCTGAACAGAATCTCCCTCAAAATAGAATTCGGTATTTTTATCAACTCCGACATTGGCACATTTTGCATACTGAGTATAGCCCTCATTGTAAAGCACAACGACAGAATTTTCGGGAATGGGAGTTTCGCTTGTCAGCTTTCCTCCGCTGACCTTGTACTCTGTTTTTTCGTCAACCCTGTCAATATATGTGCCGTCGGCAAGGCTTGTTTCAAAATCGACCTTCTTTTCACCGTCTGTATTTACAATAACAACACCCTTTTTGCCTCTTTCAATCATCAGGATTGATGAGTCAAAATCCGGATTTACAAGGTTTTCGTCCTCACCCTTCATTGCGGTGCGGAAGAAATTAACGGCAGACACCCTTTTATCCTTGTACATATCATCTCCCTGTGTGCCGATTCTGTTCATACCCCATTCGCTAACCTCGGGATTTGCGTTGTAGGGGCGGGAGAAAAACAAGGGAGTGCCGTCCTTGCGTGCAGTGATGATTGACCAGCCTAAGATTACCTGGTCGTTTGTCAGCTGATTCCATGAGCCGTCATTAATATAGTTGTCATGAGACTCAACCCATGTCACCATATTAAGAGGTGCATTACCGAGCCAATAATCGCTCACTGCGCCTGTATCAATAATTCCGGATGAAACAGCGGTGCGAATCTTGCTGCCGTAGGTGCTCGATGTGGTTCTGCCGATTTCCTTGATGTAGTCGGCAATTCTATCGTTGTTGCCCTGAAGCACCTCGCCGTAAATAAACATATCTTCGGCATTGTCAATTTCCTTCGTGACTCTCTCCCAAAAATTATTCTTAAAGCCATCATCCTCCTTTGGATCATCCGGCAATCCTATGTGCTTTGCGGTATCGTGACGGAATCCGTCTGCACCGCAGGCAATAGCGTCGTTTACAAATTCAAGGAAGTAGTCCTGATATGACGGACGCTCGGTATTAATATCGGGGAGTCCGCCCATTTTATATGTAGTGCACTGGAGTCTGTCGCCGTAATCGGAAATATCTTTGGAGTTATTCTTGTGATATAGTGTTTCAAGGCTTCCTCCGCCTGCCTCAATCAGATCCTTGCTGACGGCGTCAAGCTGCGGAGTTGTGTGATTGGCAATAATATCGACAATAACCTTTACACCGTATTTCTCTGCCTCGTCACACATTGCCTTAAATTCATCTCTGGTGCCGAGCTGGTAGTTTCCTATCTTAAAGTCTGTAGGCTGATAATGGTAGTACCACTTTCCGTTGCCGTACAGCTCCATTCCGCCGCCCTCTCCCTCAAGGCACTCATTAATGGGAGATGTCTGAACAGCCGAGAAGCCTGCGGCGGCGATATCCGCCATTGACTCCCTTATTGTGTTAAAGTCCCAGCAGAAAGCCTGAAGAATCGCACCGTCCTCTACCTTTGCGGTGGTTTTAAAGTTTATTGACTCTGGTTTTTTTCCGTCACCGCAGCCGGGAAGCACAGCCGCCGATGACACCGCAAGCAGTGCGGCAAGCAGACCGGCAGCAATTTTTTTATGCATATATTCACCGTCTTTCAAAGTTTTAACGGCAATACCCGATAATTACAGAGAAAAGTATTGCCTGAGCAAAAGCTTGAAATATATTATAACATTTATTTTAAAAATTTTAAATACTTTTTGCGTTTTTAATTTCTATATTTTTGTAATATTTTGTTAATTACGCAGCATATTTGTCTCTTTTTTTGCACAGAAAAGCCGCCGTCCTCAGACAGCGGCAAGATCATATATCCGGAAATCAATCCATTTCCCAGTTGTGCCATACATTCTGGATATCATCATTATCCTCAAACATATCAAGCATCTTCTGCATTTTTACGGCTGTATCCTCATCCTCAAGCTTTGTATAGGTGTCGGGCACCATCTCAAGCTCAGCGGATACGAAGGTGTAGCCGAGCTTCTCAAGATCATCTCTGACTGCACCGAAATCATCAGGCTCGGTATAGATTGTAAAAACATCATCGTCGGCTTCAAAGTCAGAAGCACCGCACTCAAGAGCGTCGCTCATTACGGTGTCCTCATCCTTTTCAAGCTCCTCACGCTCCACAACAAGCACTCCCTTGCGTGAGAACATAAAGCTAACGCAGCCCTGAGAACCCATATTGCCGCCGAATTTATCAAAGTAGTGTCTGACCTCACCGGCTGTTCTGTTGCGGTTATCGGTAAGAGCCTCTACGATTACGGCAACACCGCTGGGACCGTAGCCTTCATAGGTAACCGCCTCATAATTTGTTGAATCGTTGTCGTTAGCCGCTTTTTTTATAATTCTCTCGATATTATCGTTGGGAACATTAGCAGCCTTTGCCTTTGCAATGCAGTCCTTGAGCTTTGAGTTTACTGTGGGATCGGCACTGCCGCCTTCCTTAATGGCAACAATCAGCTCTCTGCCGATTTTTGTAAACACCTTTGCTCTTGCAGCGTCATTTTTACCTTTTTTCTGCTTAATTGTACTCCATTTGTTATGTCCTGACATAAAATTCATTCCTTTTAGCTATGAAATATATCTTAATAAGTATATCACAAGCAAATATACTGTGTAAACACAAAAAGTTATTACAGTTTTGTAATAACTCCATTGTCAAATACTTATAATAGTGGTATAATAATCAGTAAAGCAACACAGAATCATAATTCTGAATTTTAACGGCATAATCCGCACATTATATTTGTTCGGTATTGCCCAAAATAGTATGATAATTTTTGTTTTGAAAGGGTGAAAAAAGTGATTCGATCAATGACCGGCTTCGGCAGATGCGAAATGGAGATTGATTCAAGGGAAATCTCCGTTGAAATCAGAAGCGTTAATCACAGATATTTTGAATTTTCCTGTCGCACTCCGAGAAGCCTGAGCTTCCTTGACGATAAGCTCAAGGCATATGTCGCTTCAAGAGTTTCAAGAGGAAAAATTGATGTATTTGTTAATGTAGGAACAAACAACAATGTCCCGGCTGAGGTAAGCGTAAATCATCAGCTTGTGTCGGGATACTTCAACGCTATGAGAGAAATTTCCGATACATACGGCGTTGCGAATGACGCTACTGCGGTTTCTCTTGCAAGATTTCCTGATGTACTCACGGTACGCAACGGAAGCGAAGACGAGGAAAAGCTGCTTGCAGATGTGCTGAGCGTTACCGAAAAGGCGGTGGATTCGTTCATAGCAATGCGAGAGGCAGAGGGAGAACGACTCAAGGCAGATGTTCTGAGCCGTGCCGATACAATTCTCTCTATTGTCGAAGAAATTGAGGAGCGTTCTCCTCAGACCGTGAAAGAATACGAGCAAAGACTGCTTGAACGAATAAGACAGACGCTTGAGGACTTTAATGTAGAAATTGATGAGCACAGAGTCCTGACCGAGGTTGCGCTGTTTTCGGACAAGGTTGCTGTTGCGGAGGAAACCGTAAGGCTGAGAAGTCACTTTGACCAGCTTAAAAAATT
Source organism: uncultured Ruminococcus sp. (assembly GCA_945607165.1). Classification (GTDB taxonomy): domain Bacteria; phylum Bacillota; class Clostridia; order Oscillospirales; family Acutalibacteraceae; genus Ruminococcoides. Next base: position 26,991 of record CALYYZ010000004.1, read on the forward strand.
TCTTGAATACACCGGCCCTGTCGGAAGAAAAATTGACTTTATTATTCAGGAAATGAATCGTGAGGCGAACACTATCGGCTCAAAGGTTCAGGACGCTGCTCTTGCCCACAAGGTTGTTGACATTAAAAGTGAAATTGAAAAAATCCGCGAACAGATACAAAACATTGAGTAAGGTGAGCAAATGAGACTTATAAACATTGGATTCGGAAACCTCGTAAGCCTGTCGAAGCTTATATCCGTGGTTGCTCCCGATTCCGCCCCGGTAAAAAGAATTGTTCAGGAAGCAAAAGCCGACGGCAGATTGATTGACGCAACCTGCGGAAGAAAATGCAAGGCGGTTTTGATTACCGAAAGCAATCATATTGTGCTTTCGGCAATTTCCTGCGAGGCTATACAAAACAGGTGTGAGGAAAAGGAGGAACAGCACTATGAGTAAAAACGGCAAGGGCAAACTGGTGCTCTATACCGGCTCATCGGGAGTGGGAAAAGGCACCATTATGCAGGAGCTTTTAAAGCGTGACAAAAATATCAGACTGTCCGTTTCCAACACAACCAGAGAGCCGAGAAAAGGCGAAATTGACGGTGTGCACTATCACTTTGTCACAGAAGAACAGTTCAAGTCGATTATCCCGAATGACGGCTACCTTGAATATGCAAAATACTGCGATAACTATTACGGCACTCCGAGAAAGCCGGTCGAGGAAATGCTTGACAAGGGCTACAATGTGTTTCTTGAAATTGAGGTGCAGGGCGGTATTCAGATTATGGAAAAGTACCCTGATGTTCTGAGCATCTTTATTTTGCCTCCGTCAATGGAGGTGCTCGAAAAAAGGCTTCGCAACAGGGGCACAGAGGACGAAGAAACCGTTTTGGAAAGGCTCCACGAAGCTGAAAACGAGATTAAGTATGCCGAAAAATATAAATACAATGTCGTAAACGGCGAGCTTGAAAAAGCGGTTGATGAGATTCTTGATATTCTCAAAAGGGAAACCTAAGGATATACATATACCATATTGCCTTTAGCTTATTTTTATATATTATTTTTATGAAGGAGAATTAATTATGCACAGAGTAAATGTTGACGAATTATTTGAGGGAAAGCAAAGCAAATACGCACTTGTAGTAGGTGCTTCAAAAAGAGCAAGACAAATCACTGAACAGTTCGAGGAGGAAAAAATTGTTTCCGAGGACAAACCGGTTTTGCTTGCTATTGAAGAAATCAGAAATCACGAAATCAATCTTTTAGAGCCTGACGACGATGAGCTTTAATTTTGTCGCAAGGATTGCGGTGGAAAACACCGTTTTTTCCTTTGACAAAGCCTTTGACTACATCATTCCGGAAAACCTGACCGACAAATGTGTGCCGGGGGTTCGTGTGCTCGTACCCTTCGGGAGGGGAAACAAAAAAAGACAGGGAATGGTTATGGAGCTTGTACAAAGCAGCTCCGAAAGCCTTAAGTCGGTAATATCCGTGCTTGACGACAGCCCTGTGCTGGGCAGGCAAATGCTACAAATTGCCGAGTTTATGAAGGAGCATTATTTTTGCACACTTTACGACGCTGTAAAAACAATGCTGCCCACCGGAATTAACTACCGTCTTACTACGGTTTACGGAGTAAGAGCAGACGCCGATTCTACCCTTGAGCTATGCAGCGAAAAGCAGAGGATTTTTGACTATCTTTTTAAAAGGAAAAAACCGGTAAGGTCAGAAGAGCTGCTCGACGCTTTCGGCTTAAGCGATTCGGGAATACTTGACGAGATGGTGTCGCAGGAAATTTTGTATAAGTCCGATGAGGCATTCCGCAAACTGAACGACGCAGTTATGAAAACAGCCGCTCTGAATCCCTCTGTTGATGTCTCAGCCGTAAAGCTTACCCCAAAGCAAAAAATCGTTGTTGATTTGCTTGAGGCGGTCGGCAAGGTTTCCGTTAAGGAGCTGTGCTATTTTACCGGGGTTACATCCTCGGTGGTTGATACACTTGTCAGAAAGGGCATTGTGTGCATTTTTGACGAGGAGGTTTTCCGTATTGCAAGCCGCAGCGTCAACAGTTCGCTGCCAAAGCTTGTGCTGTCGGATGAACAGAAAAAGGCTTGCGACCGGCTTTATGAGGAATATTGCGTTGATAAGCCGCACACAAGTCTGCTGTACGGAGTAACCGGTTCGGGAAAAACAAGCGTATTTATCAGCCTTATTCAGAGGGTAATTGACAATGACGGCGGCATAATAGTAATGGTGCCGGAAATCTCACTGACTCCTCAGTTCGTTGCAAGGTTTTCTCAGCGTTTCGGAGATAAAATTGCAGTTTTCCACAGTGCTTTGTCACTCGGCGAAAGACTTGATGAATATAAGCGAGTGAAAAACGGACTTGCAAAAATTGTTATCGGCACACGAAGCGCAGTTTTCGCCCCGTTTGAAAAGGTCAGCCTTATTATTATGGACGAAGAGCAGGAATACAGCTATAAATCCGAAAGCTCTCCCAGATACCATGCCCGTGAGGTTGCCAAGTTCCGCTGTTCACAAAACAATGCGCTTTTAGTTCTAAGCTCAGCCACACCAAGCGTAGAAACCTATTACTACGCAAAGTCCGGCAGATATTCACTGAACACTCTGACAAAACGCTACGGAAACGCTGTTTTGCCCGATGTAATAAGGGCTGATATGAATTTGGAACAGCAAAACGGAAATATGAGTGGTTTTTCCGATGTGCTTCTCGAAAACATTGCGTACAATTTGGAAAACGGCAGGCAATCAATTCTTCTGCTCAACCGAAGAGGCTACAACACCTTCGTCACCTGCCGCTGCTGCGGCGAGCCTGTGACCTGTCCCAACTGCTCAATTTCTCTTACCTATCACAGTGCAAACAGCCGGCTTATGTGTCATTATTGCGGATACTCTATGCCTTGCATAGACGAGTGTCCTACCTGCCACAGCAAAAGTCTTAGATTTTCCGGTTCAGGCACTCAGAGGGCAGAAAGCGATATTTCTGATATTTTTCCAAATGCAAGGATACTGAGAATGGACACCGATACTGCTTCCTCAAAGTCTTCCTATGAAAGAATGATTAACGACTTTGCAGACGGTAAGTATGATATTTTGATAGGCACCCAGATGGTTGCAAAGGGTCTGGACTTTCCCAATGTAACTCTCGTGGGAGTATTGAACACCGACCAGATGCTGTATGCCGACGATTACAGAAGCTATGAACGATCGTTTTCACTGCTGACTCAGGTTGTCGGCAGAAGCGGCAGGGGAAGCTCTAAGGGAATGGCAATAATACAGTCCTTCACCCCGGATAATATGATAATCACAATGGCTGCAAATCAGGATTACGATTCCTTCTTTAACACAGAAATCAAAATCCGCAGGGCTATGCTTTATCCGCCGTTTGCCGATATTTGTCTTGTCGGCTTTGTTGGCGAGGACAAAACCAAAACCCTTTGCTGTGCAAATGAATTTCTAAAGCAATTTGCAGAAACCGCAAAGGCTGAACACCCCAATTTACCGTTGCGTGTACTCGGTCCTTCACCTGCGCTTGTCGTGAAGGTAAGCAACAAATTCAGATATAAGCTTATAATAAAATGTAAAAACAACAAAGAATTTCGAGCAATGCTCTCGGGCTTGCTTGCGAAATTCGGTAAAAATAAAGACTTTGACGGCACAACCGTGTATGCCGATATGAATGCACTGGTGTGCTGATAAGGGAAGGGATTAAAAATGGCAATAAGACAAATTGTAAAGGAAGGCGACGATGTTCTTAGCAAAAAATGCAGAACAGTCGAAAGGTTCGATAGCCGCCTTGGTCAGCTCATAGATGATATGACCGAAACTCTGCACAAGGCTCAGGGTGTCGGTCTTGCCGCACCTCAGGTAGGTATATTAAGAAGAGTTGTAGTTATTGATGTGGGTGAAGGCGTAATTGAGCTTGTAAACCCTAAAATAATTGCTTACAGCGGCGAGCAGGAATCCCTTGAGGGCTGTCTGTCCTGCCCCGGCGAGTGGGGATATACCCGTCGCCCAAACTATGTTAAGGTAAGAGCACAGGACAGAAACGGCAACGAGTTTGAAATTGAAGGCAGAGAGCTTCTTGCAAAGGCATTTTGCCACGAGCTCGACCACCTCGATGGTATTATCTTTAAGCAAAAGGCTATCAGAATGTTGACCCCGCAGGAGGCTGCGGAGCTTAACTCTTGATTCACAGCATAATGAGGTAAAGAAAATGAAAGTTATTTATATGGGTACACCGGACTTTGCCGTACCTGCGCTGAAAGCTCTTGCAGGCTCCGAACATAATGTTTGTGCAGTGTTCACTCAGCCTGATAAGCCTAAGGGCAGAAAAATGACGCTTACTCCGCCCGATGTAAAGGTATGCGCTCAGGAGCTTGGTATTCCCGTGTATCAGCCAAGCTCAATGAAGGACGGTAAAGCTCTGGAAATAATCAACAGCTACTCCCCCGATGTAATTGTTGTGGCTGCATACGGAAAAATTTTGCCCGACAACATTCTTAATGCCCCTAAATTCGGCTGCGTTAATATTCACGGCTCACTGCTTCCAAGCTACCGGGGAGCTGCTCCTATTCAGCAGGCTGTTCTTAACGGTGACAGGATAACGGGACTCACTGCAATGCAGATGGATTCCGGACTTGATACCGGTGATATTCTTATGACCGTGAAAACCGAAATCGGGGAAAACGAAACCTCGGGAGAGCTGTTTGACCGACTTGCTCAAATGGGCGGTGATTTGATTATCAACACTCTGAAAGCACTCGAAAACGGAGAGATTACGCCCGTAAAGCAAGACGAGGCGCTTGCAAGTCATACTGCAAAAATTGACAAATCCCTTTGCCCCATTGACTTTTCACTATCTGCTCAGCAGATACACAACAAGGTCAGAGGACTTTCCCCCTGGCCTGTTGCAACCGCAAAATACGAGGGAAAGACCTTAAAAATTCACTCCACCTTGCTTTGCTCGCAAAGCGGAAAATGCGGTGAAATACTTTGCATAAGACCATTGATAGTCGCCTGCGGCAAAGGCTCTGTTGAAATTGTTGAGCTTCAGCCCGAGGGCAAAAAGAAAATGACTGCCGAAGCATTTGCGGCAGGACACAAGCTTGAAAAAGGAAAATTTTTTGAATAGAAAAGGAGAAGATTATTATGCCTTGGTTCTATGGCTTTGACTGGACTTATCTTGTTTTCATTGTTCCCTGCATTATACTCACATTGATTTGTCAGATAAATGTTTCATCTGCATTTTCAAAGTATTCAAAAATCAGAAATTCACGCAATATGACCGGAGCTCAGGCAGCGGAATATGTTTTGCGCCACAACGGTGTTACCGGTGTAAGAATTGAGCATGTGGCAGGAAAGCTCTCCGACCATTTTGACCCGAGAACAAATGTCATAAGACTGTCTGACG
>CALYYZ010000005.1 GCA_945607165.1 uncultured Ruminococcus sp.
GTCTGACGAGGTTTACAACAGCAGCTCTGTAGCCGCAGTGGGAGTTGCCTGTCACGAGGCAGGTCACGCTGTTCAGCATGCTCAAGGGTATATGCCCAACAAAATCAGAACAGGAGTTCTGCCTTTGGCAAAGGCAGGCTCATATCTGAGCTGGATTTTCATTTTAGTCGGAATGTTCTTTACGGCAAAGATTGGCTTTACTCTGATATATATCGGCATTATTCTTTTTGCATTTTCGGTTCTGTTTACACTTGCAACACTTCCTGTTGAGTTCAACGCTTCGCAGCGTGCGCTTGCGTGTATCAGAGAAACAAATCTGCTCACCGGTGAGGAGTACAAAGGCGCAAAACGCACCCTTCAGGCAGCAGCAATGACCTATGTAGCCGCTGCGCTCACCGCTATTTTACAGATGGTAAGACTTATTATAATCGCAAACAACAAACGAAACTAACGGAGAAAAATTATGTCAAGTCCGAGAAATACGGCATTTGAGGTGCTGCTAAAAATTGAACAAAACAGCGCATATTCAAATATTGCCCTGAACAACGCTATCAAAGAAAACAAACACAACGGACTTGACAGCTCCTTTGTGTCGGCTCTGGTGTACGGAGTACTTGAACAAAAGCTTAAGCTTGATTATATTATCAGGCAGTATTCAAAAATCCCGTTAAGAAAAATTGAACTCAAGACAAAGATTATCCTGAGAATGGGAGTTTTTCAGCTTTTGTTTATGGATAAAATTCCCGAAAGCGCTGCAGTAAACGAAAGCGTAAAGCTTGCAAAAAAACATAAGCTTCAAAAATCTGCGGGCTTCATAAACGGCATTTTGCGCAGCATTACAAGAGCGCAGGCCAAATACACCCTGCCCGACAGCAGCGATACAGTTAGATTTCTTTCCGTAAATTACTCTGTACCCGAACAGCTCATCAGGCTTTGGGTAAGTGCTTACGGCAAGGAAAACGCTGAGAAAATTTCGGCTTCTCTCGGCGGCAGACCAAAGCTTTGCGCAAGAGTAAATACTCTTAAAACCGACACGCAGGGTCTCATTGATTCGCTGTCACAGCAGGGAGCTGCGGCAGTTCCCTCCGATATTATTGACAATGCCGTTATAATCGAAAACAGCGGCTCGGTAGAACGGCTGCAAGCATATAAAAACGGATTGTTCCACATTCAGGATATTTCCTCTCAGCTTTGTGTAAGCCTGTTAAATCCAAAGCCCGGTGACATTATGCTGGACATTTGCTCAGCTCCCGGCGGAAAAAGCCTGACTGCCGCACAGCTGATGAATGACAGGGGAAAAATTTTCGCCTTTGACCTTTACGAGCACAAGCTCAAGCTTATACGCAGCAACGCAAAGCGGCTTGGGATAGGTTCAATAGTTACACAGATCCGAGACGGAGCTGAAAACTTCATCGCACCCCCTACGGCAGACAAAATATTGTGTGATGTACCCTGCAGCGGTCTCGGCATACTATCAAGAAAACCCGAAATACGGTACAAGGACGATATAATTCCTGCTGATTTGCCCAAGCTTCAATATAAAATCCTTTGCAACAGTGCAAGATATCTTGCCTCAGGCGGTGTTTTGGTTTACTCCACCTGCACTCTCAATCCTGCGGAAAATGGAGAAAATGCAAGCAGATTCCTAAAAGAGCATACGGAATTTGAGGGAGTTGAGCTTTGTCTGCCAAAGGGAATACAGAGAGCCTTCGGGGAAAACAGCTGGGAGATTACACTGATGCCTCATACGGCAGGAACAGACGGATTTTACATAGCCGTATTCAGAAAGAAGGTTTGAGCTTGAAAATTGATATAAAATCTATGACCTCAAAAGAGCTTGAAGCCTTCATCACGGAAAACGGTTTTCAGCGTTTTCGTGCCGCTCAGGTTTGGTCATGGCTCTCAAAGGGAGTCACGGATTTTGATGGAATGAGAAATATTCCTTCCGATTTGCGAGAATTTCTCAAAACAAGTAGTTACATTTCTGTTGCAAATATTGAAAATAAATTAGTTTCAAGGTATGATAATACGGTAAAGTACCTGTTTTCGTTCAATGATGGAGAATGTGTTGAGGCCGTTGTAATGAGCTATAAGCACGGCTATTCAATCTGCATTTCTACTCAGGTGGGCTGTAAAATGGGCTGCACCTTTTGTGCAACGGGTAAAAGCGGCTTTTCAAGAAATCTTAATCCCTCTGAAATGCTTGCCCAGATTGAATCGGCGCAAAAGGATTTAAACATAAGAATATCAAACATTGTACTTATGGGCATGGGCGAGCCGCTTGACAACTTTGATAATGTGGTAAGGTTTCTGAGGCTGGTATCTTCAGACGACGGACTGAACATAGGGATTCGTCATATAACCCTTTCAACCTGCGGCATTGTCCCGAAAATTTACGAGCTTGCCAATCAAAAGCTCGGCATTACGCTTTCGGTTTCACTTCACGCTCCTAATGATGAAATACGCAGACAGACTATGCCCATTGCAAAAAAATATCCAATGAACGAGCTGCTGAAGGCTTGTGAGGATTATTTCAGGCTGACGGGACGGCGGGTAAGTTTTGAGTATTCTATGATAAGCGGCATAAACGACAGTGACGAAAATGCTCGTGAGCTTGCGCAAAGACTGAAGCATTTGAGATGCCATGTAAACCTGATTCCGGTGAACACCGTTGAGGGAACAGGCTATAAGAAAAGCAATATAGAAAGACAAAAATCTTTTGTAAATATACTCGCCGAGAAAAACATAACGGCAACGGTCAGGCGAACCCTGGGAAGCGACATAAACGCCTCCTGCGGTCAGCTGAGACGAAAATATCTTAACGACGGAGGAATTGAGCTTGGAAGTTTTCAGCAAGAGTGATGTAGGATTAGTCAGAGAACAAAATCAAGACGATTTTCGCTTCGGGGTAATTTCTCCAAGCTGCGTTTGGGCAGTTGTTTGTGACGGAATGGGCGGAGCAAACGGCGGAAACATTGCAAGTGCAACGGCGGTTGAGTACATAAGCACAAAAATTACCGATTTATATAAGGACGATATGACCAAGGAACAAATCGGGGAGCTTATGGCAGAGATTGTTCTTAACGCAAATATGAGAGTGTTTGACAAATCCACCTCCGATCCGGAGCTTACCGGAATGGGTACAACCTGTGAGTTTGTATTTGTCAAGGACACCACCGTTCATGTTGTTCATGTCGGCGACAGCCGCACCTATGCCATCAGGGGCGGAAAAATCAAACAGCTTACCGAGGATCATTCCGTTGTTCAGGAAATGGTGCGCAGGGGTGAAATTACTTATGAGCAGGCTCAGAACCACCCCAATAAGAACTTTATCACAAGGGCACTGGGTATAAAGCCCTCGGTAAGGCTTGACTATATTGAAGCAAATTTCATCTACGGAGATGTTCTTCTTATCTGCACAGACGGCTTGTCAAACTGCGTTTCAACAGGCGATATGGTAAAGATCTGTCACGAAAACCGTGGCGAGGGTCTTGTAAATAAGCTTGTTGACAAAGCCAAGGACGGCGGAGGAAGCGACAATATTACCGTCACCGTAATATACTAAATTTATGGGAGTGAATTCTGTGGATAAATATTTAGGCAAACGACTCGACGGTCGTTACGAAATTCATGAGCTTATCGGCATCGGCGGAATGGCAAATGTCTACCGCTGCACCGACACCGTGGACGACCGTGAGGTCGCAATAAAAATATTAAAGGATGAATACCTTAACAATGAGGAATTTATCCGTAGATTTAAAAACGAATCAAAAGCCATTGCAATGCTCTCTCACCCAAACATCGTTAAGGTTTACGATGTCAGCTTCGGCGATATGATCCAATATATCGTTATGGAATATATCGACGGAATAACTCTAAAGGAATATATTGAGAATCAGGGTATTATTGAATGGAAGGATGTTTTGCATCTAACTACTCAAATACTGAAAGCCCTGCAGCATGCTCACGAATGTGGTATCGTTCACCGTGATATTAAGCCGCAGAATATTATGCTGCTTCAGGACGGAACGATAAAGGTAACAGACTTCGGTATTGCCAGATTCTCTGACAAGGCGACAAGAACCATGACCGAGCAGGCGATAGGCTCTGTTCACTACATTGCGCCCGAACAGGCAAGAGGCGACTCAACCGACGGAAAAACAGATATTTATTCTGTCGGCGTTATGCTATATGAAATGCTGACAGGCAAGCTTCCGTTTGACGGCGACAGTGCTGTTACAGTTGCCCTTATGCAGCTTCAGTCCACACCGAAGCGCCCCCGTGAGGTTAATCCGGGAATTCCCATAGGACTTGAGCAGATTACAATTAAGGCTATGCAGAAGCAGCCCTCTGACCGCTATACATCTGCCGCCGAAATGCTCAGCGATATTGAGCGATTCAGACTTAATCCCTCTATTGTGTTTAACTACGGCTCCTCGTTTGTTGACAATCAGCCTACAAAGTATGTCAGCAAGGAGGGCAATAATAAAAAAGACTACACTAAGTCTGCCGAGGATACAAGGGAAACACGAAGCACCGACTATGGTTCGGATAACGAGGACTACATCAAAAGACACAAGCCTTCATATTATGCACTGAAGGGAATCCTTATTTCCGCGTTGCTTGTTTGTCTTGTAATAGTATCCCTCGCTCTGTACCGAGGTTGCAGCACAAGCCAGTCTCATGATGTTGATGTTCCGAATTATATCGGAAAAACTCTTGTTGAGGCTAATGAAAATAATTCAAACGGATTTGTTTTTGAGGTTAAGAGTAAATATGACGAATCTGCCGAAATCGGTGAGATTCTTGATCAGGAGCCGGAGGCAGGCTCAATGAAAATAAAGTCCGGCTCAACAATCACTCTTACCGTAAACGGCAAGGACACCGAGGTTTCTGTTCCGTTTGTGACAAACTTCTCTGAAAAAGACACCGTTTCTGCTCTCAAGGACAAAAGCCTTATTCCAAAGGTTGTTTATGTTGAAGACAGTAAAACCCCCAAGGGCTACACCATTGAAACATTCCCCAAGGCAGGAGTAAAGACCACAATCGGCTCCTCTGTTTATGTATTTATTGCAAACGGAGAAAAGCCGAAAAAGGTTGCCTTGCCGTCGGTATTCGGAGCTACTCTGTCTCAGGCAAAAACAACTCTTGAAGATCTTTTATTTACCGTTGAGATAATTCAAGACGACGACAGCAAAAAGCCTAAGGATACCATTCTTTCAATGTCGCCTCTTCCCTACGGAAAACTCGATGAAGGCTCTGTGGTAACCCTCACCGTAAGCTCGGGAAAGGGAGATAAAAAGACCGTTAATATATTTGTAGACCTGCCTTCAAATGTGGAAGGCTCAGTAGATATGACGGTTATCGTTGACGGTGTTGTTGACAACGAGCTATCAAAGACTCTGGTTCCTCAATACAATAAAACCTGCACGCTCGAGCTGACGGGTTCGGGCACATCAAATGTGGTAATACAACTTAACGGACAGGTTTACCGTGAATATAAAATTGATTACGCAACGGAGTCTGTACAAAAAACTGCAACCTATGAATATGTTGCGGAAACAACAGCTCCGCCGGAGCCGACAAGTTCACCCGAGTCCGGAGTCGGCGATTCCTCGGATGATCCCAACTATAATCCGGGCGGAGAAATAACCTGATAATATGGAAAAAATAGGTATAATTTTAAAGGCAATCGGCGGATTTTATTATGTTCGCTGCGAGGATAAGGAATATGAATGTAAAGCAAGGGGGAGCTTCCGCAGGTCGGGAGATTCCCCTGTTGCGGGTGATCGTGTAAGGATAAATTCGCCCAAGGAGGGCTTTGCGTCCATCGAAGAAATCCTGCCCCGTAAGAACAAGCTTAAGCGGCCTGCTATAGCCAATATAGACAACCTTGTCATTGTTTGCTCAACCGTTGACCCCGAGCCTAACTATCTTGTTATCGACAAAATGACAGCGGCTGCCGTAAACAATCAAATGAGGCCTATTGTTGTAGTTTCAAAAAACGACCTGAAAAGCGGTGAAAAAACTGCCGAGATATACTCCGGGGCGGGAATCAATGTTTTTTGTACCTCTGCAAACGGAACAGCGGGCGACGAGGATAAGCTAAAGGAATTTCTCAGAGGAAGTGTAACTGCGTTTACCGGCAACAGCGGTGTGGGAAAATCCACTCTGCTCAACCGCCTTTTTCCCGGTCTGAGCCTTGAAACAGGAGAAATCAGTCAGAAGCTCGGCAGAGGCAGACACACCACAAGGGTTGTGGAGCTTTTTGACCTTGACGGCTGTCTTGTTGCAGACACACCGGGATTTTCCACCGTTGACCTTCAAAGGTATGAAATGATTGACAAGAGCCGACTGCAATTTTGCTTTCCCGAATTTGAAAGTCACATAGGCAAGTGTATGTTTACCTCCTGCACTCACACCTGTGAAAAGGGCTGCAGTGTGCTTGAAGCGGTACATTGCGGTGAAATTTCGCAGTCACGGCACAACAGCTATGTCAGTATGTATAACGAGGTAAAAGATATTAAGCCCTGGCAGTATAAAAAATAGAATCGGAAAGGAGTCTGCAATGCGCTGCGTAGTCATTGCCGGATCGCCGGACGCAAACCCGAGCTTCATTCATTCGACAGTGAAGGAAGATGATTTTGTAATCTGTGCCGACAAAGGCTATGGATATGCCGTCAAGGCAGGCATAAACCCCGATATAATAGTGGGAGATTTTGATTCCTACAAAGGTGAAGTAAGCACCGATTGTAAGGTAATTCGGCTCAATCCGCACAAGGACGACACAGACACCCTGCACTGTGTCAATCTCGGCTTGGAAAAAGGCTGCGACAGCTTTATTATCCTTGGAGCTTTGGGCGGCAGGCTTGACCACACCTATGCAAATCTCTGCACTCTTCTGCATATTTTACAGCACGGTGCACAGGGTGAGCTTCTCTCCGAAAGGGAAAGCGTACGACTGCTTCTAAGGGGAAGCTATTGCTTTGAAAATATGCAAGGTAAAACCTTTTCTCTTTTTCCCTTTGGCTGCTTTGAGACTAATGTGAGCTACACGGGAGCTGAATATCCGCTTACAGGTTATAATTTGAAGAGCAGCTATCCGCTGGGTGTTTCAAATGTGTTCTCAAGCGAAAAAAGCGAAATAAAAATTAATGACGGAATTGCAATACTTATAATTAATTTGTCAGAAGATTATATATAAATTTTTATATTTCCTTTACAAAAATATAAATACGAGATATTGTGTATAATATTATAGTGTAAGCTTCATATGGGGGTATAGCTCAGCTGGGAGAGTGCTTGACTGGCAGTCAAGAGGTCACGGGTTCGAGCCCCGTTATCTCCACCAAACTTTTTCTTACACTATAAGCTGCTTTTTTACTCGTTTTCAATAACAAAACTGTAATTATAATAACACTTATAAATCTTGAAAAGAATAATAGCCCTGTGTTATAATTCTCTGTAGCAATTATTACTGACGCCTATTAGTCAGATTAACAGTTGGAGTTGAAAGATTGTATGTCATTGTGTATGGGCTGTATGCAGGAAATCGGCAAGCAGACGATTTGTCCCTCCTGCGGCTTTAATAATTCCGAAAAACAAAACGCACCTTTTTTGCCCTATGGTACAGTGTTGCTTAACAGATATATTGTAGGTACAGGTATTGATACCAACGGTGAGTCTACTCGATACATCGCCTTTGATAAACAAACCGGAGATGTTATCATTATCAGTGAGTTTTTGCCCATGGGGCTTTTTTCTCGTGACGAAGGTACTACTGAAATTAAGATTAATTATGAGAACAGACTTGTTTTCGGAAAACTTAAGGACGAATTTATTAACTATTATCGCATTATTTCAGAGCTTAGAGATATGTCTGCTCTGCTCAAGGTGCATAATATTTTTGAAGAAAACAACACCGTATATGTTGTTGAGGAAAATGAAAACCTGATACCCTTTGAGGAGTATGTTGAGCGCAGCAACGGCAGTCTTGAGTGGGATATTGCAAGACCGCTGTTTATGCCCGTGATCTCTGCTTTGGAGGCTCTTCACAAAAGGGGCATTGGTCACTATGCGATTGCTCCCAAAAACATCTTTATTACCTCATCCGGAAAAATAAAGATTTCGGGATTTTCAACCGAAAATGAAAGAAAAAGAGGAACTGCGCTGAAATCCCAGCTTTTCTCGGGAGCTGCTGCACCTGAACAATATGAGGAAAATTTCCCTCTTGACGAAATCACCGATATTTATGGCTTTTGCTCTACTCTGTTTTATGCGCTGACAGGCCATCTGCCGAAAAGCGCACCGGAGCGCCGCCGTGACAGTCGGCTGCTTATGAGCACAACAACCGTAAAAAGGCTTCCTCCCCATGTTGTGTCTGCCCTTGCAAACGGACTTCAGGTTGAAAGGGAGAACAGAATTACCGATTTTGACGAGCTTCGTTCTCAGCTTTCCGTTGCTCACACAGCCAAAGCGATTCAGGAGGAAATCTCAAGAACCGCTTCAATGAATCTGTCTAAGAGCAACAGAGGAGACCGCAGCAAAAGCGGAATGTCAGGCACCTCTATTGCAATTATTTCAGGGGCTGTAACTGTTTTGATTTTAGGCATTGTTGGGGTATTCTGGCTTATGCAAAATCCGTTGTCGGGAATCTTCAGCGACAACACCTCAAACACCGTAACCTCAACCCAGAGCACAGATTGGACCGGCCCCACAATTCCGAACTATGTCGGTAAAAACATAGACGAGGTCACTAAGCTAAGCGACAGCGACGAAAAGTTTGAGGTATATAAGGTATATTCCGATGAATACAGCGACGAATTTGCCCAGGGAGTTATAATTTCTCAGGATCCCCCCGCCGGTTCGGCTATTAACCAGGAGGACAGCATAATAATCAGCGTTACCGTAAGTAAGGGAAAGCAAATGCGTGAGCTTCCCCAGATCAACGGCAAGAGCCTTGACCAGGCTGCTCAGAGCATTGCCGAGCAGGACTTGCTGGCAACTGCTGAGTATCAATACAGCGACTCCGTAGCCGAGGACTATGTGATTGGATATAAAAGCCACCAGGCAGGAGATACTGTTGAATACGGAACGAATGTTACAATAATTGTAAGCAAGGGCAAAGAAACTACCGAAACACAATAACCGATAATACAAAACACTCTGTTGATTCAGAGTGTTTTTGTTTTTATAATCTGATTTTAGTAGATAACAGACTTGCTGTTTTTCTTAAGCATTACTTATTTTTAGCCATACATACATATAAGCCGCAATAGGTGACATTGGCGGTAAGAGCTTGATACCAAGGCTTTCAAAATGCATCTTGCTCTCATAATTAAAACCCTCGACGGAACCGGTTAGCCACACCGGCAAGCCTGATTGACGAGCCTTTTTGCATAGCTCTGATAAATCGTCGGTGCCTGTCGGCAGAGTACCTGAGTGATAACCCTCAACAAGCAAAGCCTTTACTTCCTCCCCCGGCTCAGACGCAACCATATTGGGATACGCTCTGATAAACAAAACCTTTCTTTTGCTGCTCAGGGGATTATATTCACATTTGTCAGGCTCATACTTGTTTTCAGGGCAATCTCTGTTCTCAACAAATTCCCCGGATATTATCTCTCCGTAACATCCGCCAAGGCTTTCAAGAGAATCCGAAAACGGTCTGTGAGGCAAAAGCCTTGCCCCGCAGTGTATCTTTGGTTTTTCGCCGCTGTTCGTATAGGCAGCAAAAACTCCGCTCTTTCCGTTTGACCTTATAAAATCTACTGCTGCAAAGAAATTTGCAAAGCCGTTTGTTCTGCTGTCGGACAGAGGATAGTTTGCAGAAACCGTGATTACCGGCAAATTTAAGCCTCCTAAGGTCAGAGCCAGAAAGGCGGTTGTAAACTGCAGAGTATCGGTGCCGTGGGTAACAATAATTCCGTTGTAATCAGAATCAGAGTTTTCAATTACACATTCATATAGCCGATTAAGGTGCTCGGCGTCTAAGTTTTCACTCAGAATATTGTATAACTCAAGTGTTTCAAAGGCAACGCCGTCATTGCCCTTCAAATAGCTTTCTATAAGGGTAAATTTGTTTTTTCTGTCCGGAGAAATAACTCCGTTTTCAACGGAAGACCCTATTGTTCCTCCGGTAAAAATAACAAGTATCTTTATTTTTTGCAATATATATCACTCCGATTACGCAATGAATACAAAGGGAAACACTGAACAAATCACGCTGAAGTATCTTTTTGCACGCTTGCATTGATTAAAGGATTTTTAGCTGATTACAAGAAAGCGTGCGCATATTATGCGTGCGCTTTTTATTTGATAGGATTGTCGATATATTACAATTTGTATTATTTACGATAACCTAAATATATATTATACAATTCGTTGTATTTTCCTATCAAATAAAACAGCAGGCACATAAGAATTTGTGCCTGCTGCTGCTATTTATGCTTCTGAAAAATCGTCTTTTCCGACTCCGCAAAGCGGACAAACAAAGTCGTCACCGAGATCCTCAAACTTTGTTCCGGGAGCAATACCGTTGTCGGGATCACCCACTGCTTCATCGTATTCCCAGCCGCATACACCGCATACATACTTCATAATTGCACCTCCTTCACAAAATATGTCATTTCAAAATTTTCTCTATCTCATTTGCAGCTTCCTCAAGATAGTTTCCCTCAAACATTTCAATTCTTCCGTTATCAACAGAGGATGCAAGCAAGGGATCTATCGGAAGCTGAGCAAGCAGAAGAGTCCCGTATTTTTCCGCAATTTCCTCAATATGGCTTTCACCGAAAACAGAGTGCTTTTTACCGCAGTCAGGGCAAGAAAAATAGCTCATATTTTCAACTATGCCAAGTACGGGAACATCCATCATATTTGCCATTTTGACAGCCTTTTCAACTATCATTGAAACAAGCTCCTGAGGAGATGCGACAACAACTATTCCGTCAAGCGGAAGACTCTGAAAAACGGTGAGCGGAACATCACCCGTTCCCGGAGGCATATCAACGAACATATAGTCAATATCTCCCCAAACAACATCGGTCCAGAACTGCTTTACCGTTCCCGTAATCATAGGAGAACGCCATACAACCGGGTCGGTTTCATTATCAAGCAGAAGATTTAAAGACATCAGCTTTATTCCTGTTTCCGATTCAACAGGCAAAATACCCTCGTCGCTGCCCATACACCTTTGGGTTATTCCAAATGCCTTCGGTATGGAAGGACCGGTAATATCTGCGTCAAGCACTGCGGTGCGTTTGCCTCTTCTGTTAAAGGCAACTGCAAGCATAGATGTCACAAGGCTCTTGCCTACACCGCCCTTTCCGGAGACAACGCCGATTACCTTTCCGACATTGCTGTATCGGTTGAGTTCTTCATACAAATTATCCTTATTGTTGCTCTTGCAATCAGAGGAGCAGGCAGAGCAATCGTGATTACAACCCATTTATATCATCTTCTTTCATAAAATATTCTAAGGAACCACTGAATAGATCACATCATAAGATTGTTTGCACATCTTGCCGGCATTTTCCGTCAGCCTGACCAAAAAAGTCCTCGTAATGCGTCAGCATTACTGCGGTTTGTTTTTGCAACCTGACAAATAATCTAACGCCCCAATATGCACAAACGATTTAATCAGTGTTTCCCTAAAAAACGGTTCTGTCGGTTTATCCCTCTACTACTTCCGGTTGTTGATCTACATCCGGAGCTTCGGGATCTCCTTGATCAGAATCACCGCCCGGTGTGTCCTCTCCGGGATATTCCTCCGAATCAACTACAGATTCGGGAATTTCAGTAGGTGTTACCGATTCGGGATTTGACACATCTGATTCGGGCGCTGATACCTGAGACTGAGCAGAGGTAACACTTACCTCTGTTGCTTCCTGAGAAGTCTCCTGCGGCTGCGTCTGTACTTCCGAGGTGACGGAGGTTACTGTCGTTGTCCTGCTTTCAGAGGTTGCCGCAGTTGGTCGTGAGGGAAGGCTTGCGTCTGTATTTGCTTTGTTATTGCATTGGGCAAATACGAACACCAACGCAACCGAAAGACATACTATAGCCGCAACAGCAAATATTATGGCAATATTACGGTTACTTCTCTTCCTATTTTCAAAGCTGTCTTTATCATGCGCAAAATAATCACTATTATCAGATGAATATATCATATTATCATCTGCAAAGCCATCAGAAAAACCGTCACCGTAGGTTTCGTTAAGCTTTTTGTCGTCAGGCTCAGCTTTTTTCTTAGAATTCGTGCCGCCTTGAGTTACAACTGTTTTTGAATCATCAAAAATATCCAGGTCGTAGCCTTTATTCTCGTCCATAATATCCTCCATAAATGATTATCTAAAAAGTCGTTCAATATCCTTTTCTGAGGAAAGCACTACCAAGGTTTCATCAGCGTTAAAAATATGCTCCGGAGAGGGATTGGAGCAAATTTCTCCGTTACGCTTTACTGCAACAATATTAATATTGTATTTATTTCTGACTGACTTCTGCAAGATACTCTTTCCGACCCAGCTTTCAGGTACGGAGATTTCGACAATAGCTGTTTTATCTCCTATCTCAAAATACTCAAAAATATTGTCGCAGCCGTATCTGACAGCAAGCCTTTCTGCCATTTCACGCTCGGCATAGACAACATCGTCTGCTCCGTTTCTCAAAAGGAGTTTTCTGTGAACCTCTCGGCTTGCTCTGGCAAGAATACGCTTTGCTCCAAAATCCTTTAGCAAAACAGTGATTTCCAAAGAGCTTTGAAAGTTATCTCCTATCGCAACTACGCACAAATCAAAGTCAGAAACACCGAGGGAACGAATATAATTTTCATCAGTTGCGTCTGCAATTTGAATATCATTAATAAAGCCTACCGCATTATCGGCCCGTTCTTGGCTTTTTTCAACGGCAAGAACGGAGTTACCGTCCTCAATAAATTTTCTTGCCATATGCCTGCCAAAACGGCCTAATCCAATTATTAACACTGATTTCATTTTATCCTCCTCATTTAGGTAAACCCGATTAAATCGTTTGTATATATAGCGTAGTCTGATTTTTCATCATACTTTGCAAATTAACCGCAGTAACGCCGGCGCATTACGAGGATTTGGAGACTTGCTTACGGTAAATATGCAGCAAGACGAGTAAACAACTGTTAGTGCGATTTACTCAGTGTTTCCTTAGCCAATCTGAATCTTTTCAAGAGGTTTCTGTGATTGTGCCTTACTTTTGTAGCTTGAAAACGCAAGCAAAACCGTAATAGAACCTACCCTGCCAATAAACATCAGCAGTATTATAATTATTTCCGAAGCAATGCCAAGGCTCGGTGTGATTCCGGTTGTAAGTCCTACCGTCGCAACTGCCGAAGCTGTTTCAAATAATGAATTCATAAACGGCAGATCTTCAATTATAGAAATAGCTATTGCTCCCCCTGCGGCGAGAAAAAGGTAGAGGACAGCAACACACATAGCAAGCCTTGTTGCGCTTTCGTCAAGCCTTCTGCCTAACATTTCCGTGTTTTTTTTGTGTTTGAAGGTGCTGATTACCGACGATGCGAGCACCGCAAAGGTCGTGGTTTTCATTCCTCCCGCAGTCGAACCCGGAGAACCTCCCACAAGCATTAACAATATCATAACAAACAGACCGGCTTGCGACATTGCCGACAAATCAACGGTATTGAAACCTGCCGTTCTTGCGGAAACCGACTGAAACACCGCTGATCCAACCTGCTGAGGAAAATTGACGCCCTCCTTTGCCGAAGCACGAAGCTCGGAAAGGAATATTATTACTCCGCCGACCACAATTAAGACGGCACTTACAATCAAAACCGTCTTTGTCTGAAGCCTGAAGTGGGAAAACCTGAAGCGGCAGTCAATAATGTCACGCCATACAAAGAATCCAAGACCGCCGATTATAATCAGCGCACAAATAATAACACACACATATATGTTGGAAGAAAAAGGCGTCAAGGAAGAAAAATCTCCGCTTTCACCCATCAAGTCAAATCCCGCATTGCAAAAGGCGGAAATGCTGTGAAATACAGAATACCAAATTCCTTTAAGAACGCCGAACCTCGGCACAAAGGCAAAGGACAGCAAAAACGCCCCCGTAAGCTCAATGATAAGACAACCAAGCAGAATAAATCTGGTCATCTTTACTATGCCGCCGAGCTGTGGTGCGGATACCGAGCTTTGCATCAGCTCACGGTGGGCAAGTCCAATCTTTTTTCGAGTCATTGACAAAACGGTAATACACACCGTCATAAATCCCATACCGCCTATTTGTATAAGACAAAGTATTACCGACTGCCCAAATGCAGACCAATAATTGTGGGTGTCAAATCTTACAAGGCCGGTAACACATACCGCTGAAGTTGCCGTAAACGACGAGTCCAAAAAGGAGGTTGGCTCTCCGCTGCGTGAAGAAACAGGCAGACACAACAGCACGGAGCCAAGCAAAATAAGAGCAAAAAATCCGAGTACTATTATTTTGAACGGAGAAACATTTATAAAGCGTTTTTTAAGCGAAGTGCCGGTACTGTTAATTTTTAAAGCCCCCATTCCCTATTTTTGCGAGTATTGCTTTTGCCTGTGCAATCAAAAAACCGATATATCGTCGGTAATTGATATGTATTTTAAAAAAATCCGATAACAAAGTGGTATCTATATTATGATAACAAATTTCAGTATAAAAATCAATCTTAAATATATACGAACATATATCATACATACTGTGTAAAATTCCTATAAGCATAATCAGATTAAAAGGCAAAACACCGCCGCTGAATGAAAAAATATGATTTTTAGATAAATTACAGTTTCCAAAATTAACGAAACTTCATCTGTTTGCTATAATATCCTATCAAATAAATAATCACCGACCTCCAAAATTCAGTATAAATCTGATTTTCGGGGGTCGGCATAATTAGTTTTTTAGTTTTTTAGAAAAAACATGCTTTACCAAGTACGGGAATTGAGCTCTCTGAACTGAGCAACTGTCGGAACATGCGAGTTCATACCGCCGTCAACATTGACAATTTGACCTGTTACATAAGAGCTTTCGTCAGACGCCAGATATACGCACATATGACCGATGTCCTCCGGGCAGCCGTAGCGGTTAACCATTATGTTGCTTACAAATATGTCCTTTAACGGCTGGGGAACATAAGCCTCGTTTTCGGGAGTAACAATCAGACCGGGACGAACACAGTTGCAACGGATATTGTTCTTTCCGTACTGCAAAGCAGTAGCCTGAGTAAGCAAGTCTACTCCTGCCTTTGCACAAGCATAGGCTGTTGAGCCCAAGTCGCCGCCGCAGGAAGCCATTGAACCGATATTAACTATTGAGCCGCCGTTTTCGTTCTTCTGCAAATAAGGAAGAGCGCACTTTGTTGCATAGAAAGTACCCCTCATATCGCTTTGGAAGATGTTATCCCACATTTCAATAGTAAGCTCGTCTACTCTGCCGTCCTTTAATGCTACATTTGCAGCATTGTTTACAAGAACATCAAGCTTGCCAAACTTTTCAACCGTATCCGCAAACAGCTTTTCAATACTTTCCGTATCGGTTATATCCATAAAATGATACCAAGCTTCTCCGCCCTCAGCAGTAATGCGGTCAACAACAGCCTGACCTTTTGCCTCACGGCGTCCGCAGATAACAACCTTTGCTCCCTCTGCGGCAAATAATCTTGCAATACCGATGCCGATACCGCTGGTTGAACCTGTAACGATTGCAACCTTATCCTTTAATCTGTTCATATAAAACACTCCTAACAAGAATAATATAACAAAAAGAGGTTAGCCTCCGATTTTCATTATAAATCAATAAAACAAAAAGTCAATAGTAATTACCGATTTATACAAATCTGCTCAAATGCATATCGGTTGAACACAACTGTTAACGAACAGCCGCTATGTATTTTATTACTATCCTTTATTCCGCCGCTTCATCATATTCGGCTATATATGGAAGATTACGATAATACTCTCCGCAATCCAACCCGTAGCCAACTACAAAATAATCTGGAATAGTAAACAAAGAAATATCAGGCTTCAGGTCAATAACTCTCCTTGACGGCTTATCAAGCAAGGTTAGAATCTTGAAGGACAGCGGTTTTCTTGACTTAAGAAGCTCTGCAACATAATTAAGCGTTCTTCCCGTGTCGATAATGTCCTCGACAATGATAACATGATACTGACTTACATCACGGTCAAGGTCCATTGTGATTTTTACCTCACCCGAAGAAACCGTACCGGAATAGTAGCTTTTTGCACACATAAAGCCAATCTCACAGGGCACGGTTATAGCCCGACACAAATCTGCCAAAAATACAAATGAGCCTTTCAGAATACTGACAAGCAAGAACGGTCTTCCGTCATATGAGTCGCTGATTTGTTTGCCTACCTTTTTAATCTCTGAATTAATCTGTTCCTCGGTAATTAATATTCTTTTGATTTTACCTTGGAAATCTTCAATAGTTTTTATACCCTTCATTCTCCACACCCTTTTTAGAACAATAAGGTAATTATACCACATTTTTTGTAACTTTCAATTATTTTTTCATATATAAGCAATATTTATTGTGTTTGATAATTTTACTATAATCTATTGTTCGGTAAAAAAGTGTTGACAAATGAATACATAAGGAATATAATGTTGTAAATAAAATAAACCTGTGAACAAGAGTAGTAGGATTTTTCAATGCTTTCAGAGAGCCGGCGGTTGGTGTGAGGCGGCAGCTAAGATTTTTCTGAATGGACTTGCGAGGGCGGAGCGAAAGCGAATGTGAGTAGTGGCCGACGGAGCCTAACCGTTACAGTAGGAGGCATATGTCAGTATGCTGTTTAAGCGGGCGATTATCGTCAATTTGGGTGGTACCGCAGAAGTTGTTTTTCAGACTTTTGTCCCTTAGTGGGACAGAAGTCTTTTTTATTACCCGCTCAGTTGCGCCCTGCGTGCGCACGAGCGATGGCTAAAGAAAGTTTTTTAGCAAAGGACGGTGTAGGAATGTTTAAACCATCATTTAAGGAAGTAGCAAAATATCAAAACGAATACAGTGTTGTTCCTGTTTACAAGCAGATTTATGCTGATGTAATCACTCCGATTACGCTCCTTAGAAAAATATCCGCAATATCAAGCAGATATTTTCTGTTGGAGAGTATTGAGGGCGGCGAGAAATGGGGCAGATATTCCTTCATAGGCTTTGACCCTAAGGCGAGAATAACCTACAAGGATAAAACCCTGACAGTCAGCGGAGAGGGAGAACGCACACTCGTTACCGACCGTCCGTATGACTGCCTCAGAGAATATCTTGCAAACTACAAAACCCCAAGGCTTGAAGGTATTCCTCCCTTTACCGGCGGACTTGTCGGATATTACGGATATGCAATGATAGCCTGTGCAGAGCCGGTGCTTAATATAGAGCGTGGCAGAGCCAATGACTTTGACCTTATGCTTTTTGATAAAATAATTGCCTACGACCATCTAAGTCAGAAGCTTACGGTTATTGTAAATATGAAAACTCACGATTTGCAGTCTCAGTACGAACAGGCTAAGCGTGATATTGAGCATATTATTTCAATTATTTCAGACTCCTCACCGCTTCCAGAGCTTCAGACGGACAGCAGGGTAGAATTTACAAGCAGCTACTCCAAGGAAGAATTTTGTGAAATGGTTGAGAAAACAAAGAAATATATTTATGACGGCGATATTTTCCAGTGCGTTGTTTCTCGTAGATTTGAAGCCGAATACAGAGGTTCCCTGATTAATGCCTACAGGGTGCTTCGCACAACGAATCCGTCGCCGTATATGGTATATATGTGCATTGACGGAGACGAGATAATTACCGCCTCTCCGGAAACTCTTGTAAAGCTGCAAAACAGAACTCTGACTACCTTCCCCATTGCCGGCTCCCGTCCCAGAGGAAAGACCAAGAAACAGGACGAGGCGCTTGAGTATGAACTTATGCATGATGAAAAGGAGCTTGCCGAACACAATATGCTTGTAGATTTGGGCAGAAACGATGTCGGCAAAATATCAAAATTCAACTCGGTAAAGGTTACGGAATACCAAAAGTTGCTTCGCTTTTCAAAAATTATGCACATATGCAGTGAGGTTGAGGGAGAAATAAAGGACGGACTTGACGCCTTTAACGCCATCGAGGCTCTTTTGCCTGCCGGCACATTGTCCGGTGCTCCTAAAATAAGAGCCTGCGAGATTATTGAGGAGCTTGAGAAGACTCCGAGAGGAGTTTACGGCGGAGCTGTGGGATATATTGACTTTAACGGAAATCTTGACTCCTGTATAGCAATCAGAATGGCGGTAAAAAAAGGAAATAAGGTATATATTCAGGCAGGTGCAGGAATTGTTGCCGACAGCGTTCCCGAAAACGAGTATCTTGAAACCTATAACAAAGCACTTGCTGTAATGAATGCCGTAAAAAATGCAGGGGAGGTAAATTTGCTGTGATACTCTTTATTGATAATTATGACAGCTTCACCTACAATCTGGTGCAGTTTTGCGGAAGCATAAATCCGGATATTATGGTTGTAAGAAATGATGAAATAAGCGTTGATGAAATAAGAAGGCTCAACCCGTCTCATATCATTCTCTCTCCCGGTCCGGGATATCCCATTGACGCAGGTGTGTGCGAAAAGGTAATCCTTGAGCTTTGTGCAGACTATCCCATATTGGGAGTATGCCTTGGTCATCAGGCAATCTGCGAGGTTTTCGGGGCAAAAATCACCCACGCAAGAAAGCTTATGCACGGCAAAAAGAGCAATATTATTGTAAACACCGACTGCAAGCTGTTTGCGGATATTCCCAAGGTTACGCAGGGTGCAAGATACCATTCATTGATTGCAGACAGAAGCACCGTTCCGGACTGTCTTGAGGTTATAGCCTCCGATGAGTCGGGCGAGATTATGGGAGTAAAGCATAAAAAATATGAGGTGTACGGACTTCAGTTTCATCCTGAGTCAATACTCAGCTCACACGGTATGCAAATTATAAAAAACTTCTTGGAAAGGGTATGATGATATGATAAAGGAAGCTATAAAAAAAGTAGTTTGCGGACAGGATTTAAGCTTTGAAGAAGCAACACAGGCAATGGAAGAAATTATGACGGGTACCGCTACACAGTCGCAAATGGCTGCTTTTTTGACAGCTTTGAGAATGAAGGGCGAAACAATAAACGAAATAACAGCCTGCGCAAAGGTAATGAGAAGCAAGGCTCTTCATGTAACGGCGCACACAGATGTTCTTGACATAGTAGGAACAGGCGGCGACGGCACAGGAACCTTTAATGTATCTACCACAGCTGCATTTATCATAGCCGCAGCGGGTATTGCGGTGGCAAAGCACGGCAACCGTTCAATGTCAAGTAAAAGCGGCTCTGCCGACTGCCTTGAGGCACTGGGGGCCGAAATAAGCCTATCTCCCGAGAAAAACGAAGAGGTGCTCAGAAAAACAAATCTTTGCTTTATGTTTGCTCAGGGCTATCATTCATCAATGAAATATGTAGGACCCGTAAGAAAAGAAATCGGCATAAGAAATATATTCAATGTCCTCGGACCGCTTACAAATCCGGCGAGCGCAAACCTGCAAATCACAGGTGTTTATTCTCCTGCTCTGATTGAACCTATCGCACAGGCTTTTTCAAATTTGGGAGTAAAAAGAGGCTTCGTGTTCTGCGGAGAGGACGGAACGGACGAGGTAACTCTTACAGGAGTGACGAAGATTTGCGAGATTAATAACGGTACCTTTAGAAGCTTTGAAATCACTCCCGAACAGTTTGGTATGCAACGCTGCACAATGGCTGAGCTTTTAGGCGGAAACGGTGCCGAAAACGCTGAAATCACAAAAGCTATATTAAAAGGCGAGCTTTCGGGTGCCAAGCGTGATATGGCTGTGCTTAACTCTGCTCTCGGTATGGTCGCAGGAGAAAAGGCTGAAAGCATTGAGCAGGGAATTGAGCTTTCACGAAAAATAATCGACAGCGGAAAGGCATATGAAAAAATGCTTGAATTTATCAGTGCGACAAGGGACTAAGGTGAGCTTATGATTTTAGAAACAATCGCACAGGCAAACATTGAAAGATACAAGCAGTCAGAACAGCTGCTGCCCCTTGAACAGCTAAAGGAAATTGCCCTGAGTCTGCCCGACAAAAAGGATTTTCCGTTTGAAAAAGCCCTTTCAGGCAAAGGAATGTCTTTTATCTGCGAGGTAAAAAAGGCTTCGCCTTCTAAGGGTGTGATTGCAGAGGATTTTCCGTATGTACAGATTGCAAAGGATTATGAAAATGCAGGAGCCTCGGCAATATCGGTGCTGACAGAGCCAAAATGGTTTATGGGCAGGGACGAATATCTGACAGAAATATCAAAGGCTGTATCCCTTCCGCTTCTCAGAAAGGACTTTACCGTTTGCGAATATCAGATTTATGAAGCAAAGGTAATCGGAGCCGCCGCCGTGCTTTTTATCTGCTCATTGCTTGACACCGACACTATTGCAAAGTGGATAAGGCTGTGTGATTCTCTCGGCCTTTCGGCATTGGTTGAAGCTCACACCGAGCAGGAGATACAATCGGCAATTAAGGCAGGCGCAAGAATAATCGGTGTAAACAACCGTAATCTCAGAGATTTTACGGTCGATATTAACAACTGCATAAGACTGCGTGAGCTTGTGCCAAGGGATATTCTGTTTGTCGGTGAAAGCGGAATAAAAACCCGGGAGGATGTGGCTGCTCTTGAAAAATCGGGAGTTAACGCCGTTCTGATAGGGGAAACACTTATGAAAAGTAATAACAAAAAGCAAATGCTTGATTATTTGAGAAAAGACTGATAATATATTACTCGTAAACAAAGGGGGATTTTGAAATGTCAAAGGGAAAGTTCGGAATACACGGCGGACAGTTTGTTCCGGAAACACTGATGAATGTCATAAACGAATTTGAAGAGGCTTACAATAAATATAAAAATGATCCGGAATTTACAGCGGAGCTTGATGCCCTTATGTGTGAATATGCCGGCAGACCGTCAAGGCTTTACTATGCAGAAAAAATGACGAAGGACCTCGGCGGAGCCAAGATATATCTGAAGCGTGAGGATCTGAATCACACAGGCTCTCACAAGCTTAACAACTGCCTTGGGCAGTGTCTGCTTGCAAAAAAAATGGGCAAAACAAGAGTCATTGCAGAAACAGGCGCAGGACAGCACGGAGTTGCCACCGCAACGGTTGCAGCTCTTTTGGGGCTTGAATGTGAGATTTTTATGGGTAAGGAGGACACAATCCGACAGGCTCTTAATGTATATCGAATGAAGCTGCTGGGAGCAAAGGTCAACGCTGTAGAAACAGGCACGATGACCTTAAAGGACGCGGTAAACGAGGCAATGCGTGAGTGGACATGCCGTGTCAGCGACACTCATTATGTACTCGGCTCGGTTATGGGGCCTCACCCCTTCCCAACCGTTGTGCGTGATTTTCAGAGTGTTATCGGCAAGGAAATAAAAGCGCAGCTTATGGAAAAAGAGGGCAGGCTTCCTGATGTTGTAATGGCTTGTGTAGGCGGAGGAAGCAACGCAATGGGCGCATTTTATGAGTTCATCGGCGATGAAAGCGTAAGGCTTATCGGCTGCGAGGCAGCAGGCTTGGGTGTAGATAATCCCAAAAATGCCGCTACCATAGCAAACGGCACACCGGGAATTTTTCACGGTATGAAGTCCTACTTCTGTCAAAACGAATACGGTCAGATAGCTCCTGTTTACTCCATTTCCGCAGGACTTGACTATCCCGGAATAGGTCCGGAACACGCAAACCTGAGCGATACGGGCAGAGCAGAGTATGTGCCTGTTACCGATGAGGAGGCTGTGTCTGCCTTTGAATATCTCTCTCGCACAGAGGGAATTATTCCCGCAATCGAAAGCTCACACGCAGTTGCACACTGCATAAAAATTGCCCCTGCTCTTGACAGGGACAAAATTATTGTTGTAAATCTTTCGGGCAGAGGCGACAAGGATGTGGCTGCTATTGCAAGATACAGAGGAGAGGATATTTATGAGTAAAATCAAAGAGGCTTTTGGCAAAGGAAAGGCTTTTATTCCGTTCGTTACGGCAGGTGATCCTGACCTTGACACCACCGCAAGGCTCCTTGTTGCAATGAGCGAAAGCGGTGCGGATATAATTGAAATCGGTATTCCGTTTTCCGATCCCATTGCAGAGGGAGTTGTAATTCAGGAAGCGGACCTCAGAGCCTTGGCTTCGGGCACTACCACCGACAAAATATTTGATATGGTTGAAAAAATCAGGCCGCAAATAAAATCTGCGCTTGCGGTTATGACCTATATGAATCCGATTTTTGTTTACGGAACAGACAGATTTATGAGACGGTGCAGTGAATGTGGTATTTCGGCTGTTATTGTGCCGGACACACCGTTTGAGGAAAAGCAGGAGCTTGAGCCGTATTGCAGCAAACACGGTGTTGAGCTTGTTTCACTCATTGCACCGACATCTCACGAAAGAATAAAAACCATTGCAAAGGAGTCGCAGGGCTTTGTGTACTGCGTTTCCTCAATGGGTGTTACGGGAGTGAGAAGCGAGATTACCACCGACATCGGAGAAATGGTAGAGCTTGTGCGTTCGGTAAGCGATACCCCCTGTGCCGTAGGCTTCGGAATTTCCACTCCGGAGCAGGCAAAAAAAATGGCTGCGGTTTCAGACGGTGTTATTGTAGGCTCGGCCATTATGAAATTAGTTGCAAAATACGGCAAAGACTGTATTGAGCCTGTTTGCGAATATGTCAAAGAAATGAAATCGGCAATTAATTTCTGACGAAAATCTGACAACGCAATATGCACGAATAAATTTATATGGTTTTAATAGTATATTACTTAAAGGGGCACTCCATTACGAAGTGCCCCTTGATATATTTTGTTTATTCCTCTGTTTTCTTTTCCTTAAAAGCGAAAAATCTTTGACCGATATAATTGAAAGCAACGAACAGGCACGAGCCTGCGAGCATTGAGAAGTTGCCGGCAAAGGTTTCAACCGACCAGCCGAACATTGTGACAGCGTTTGACAGGCAGAACATCTTGACAAGAGGAATTGCAATTCCATATGCAAGGCCGTAGCAAACTGCAATATTGACTGCAAACTTAAGAATTGGTTTAATGCCCTTTTCCTTATTTTGGAATGTAAAGTACTTGTTGAGGAAGTAGCTTAGAACGCTGCCTAAAAAGTATCCGATTATGGAGGATATCCATTCGTTCCAGCCGAACAAATTATAGAACAAAAATTGGAGTCCCATTCCTACAACTGTGTTCAGAATACCTACCATAAGAAACTTCCAGAACTTGATATCAAAAAACTTTGTAAAGAAGCCCGAGAGCATAAGAACTGCCGCAGCAGCTAAAATCAAAAGCAAATCAACGATTCCTACCACTAACGCCGCAATATTTCCCGACGAGCTTTTTTCCGAAAGACAGTAAACAGTGTACTCATCAACAGCCTCAGACTTTACCGAATAGGTTTTATCACCAAACGAAACCTCTGTTCCCTTTGCCAAAGCCTCAGCGGAAATATCAGAGGGACTTACACCCTTGACAGAGGAGGAAACAACCGCCTTGTCCTCGGTTATTACAATATCATAGCCGCACTTTTCGGCAAGGTCAGCTCCGATTATTTCATTGTAATTGTCAACGGTGACAGCAACTATTACTGCACCCTGACGGTCGGCAGGTCTGATGCCCGCATAAATCAAGAACTCGTTTTCGCTGCCCTCAACCTGCTTTGGAGCTGTGGAAAGCTTATAGGACAAGCCCTTTACCACCTTCATAAAAGCCGATAGGTCGCTGTTTTTCTTAATATTCTTAACCTTCTGACCTTCGGGATAAGCCGCCGTGCAGTTGCCGTTTTCATCAACAACAATAACTGAATCAAGCTCAAGTCCCTTTGCAAGAGCCGAAAGCTCCTGTTCTGTGGAGGCTTCCTCAATCTGCGAAGCAGCATAGCCTGCCTTTGAATATATCTTATCGTAAAACTCAAAGCTCAGCCTTGATTTATCACTTGAAAAGTCTTTTACTGTAGTAACCGCAGCGTCAATTCTTGCGTCAGCTGCCGATGCAGCCGCAGCGTCGGACGCAATATTGAGAGCAAAAAAAGAAGCAATAAATGAAATTACAAGGGTTACCGCCGCCACGGCACAGGGAAATATCTTTCCGCCGAATTTCTTTTTTTCGTTTGCCATCAGTTTTCTTCCTTTTCTTCGTTATTTTCGTCCTCAAAATTCGAGAATTTAGTAATATATATAGGTCTTTTTTTCGATTCCATATATATCCTGCCGATGTACTCACCCAAAATTCCGATTGACATTTCGGTAATTCCGCCCAGGAAAAGCACAGCGCACAAAGTTGTTACATAGCCGGGGGTTGTAATTCCCAAAAACAGAGTTTGAATCAGGGTTATCATAATGTAAATTAATGATACAATAAAAATTATTGCACCCATTACCGCTGTAAATCTCAGCGGCGCAACCGAGAAGCAGGTTATGCCGTCGATTGCATATCTGAACAGGCTGCCGAAGCTCCAGGTAGTTTTACCAAGCTTGCGGTCAACTGTTTTAAAGGACACCCATTTTGTGTTGAAGCCAACCCAGGAAAAGATACCCTTTGAAAAACGCTGAACCTCGCTGAGCTCAAGAATTGAATCCACCATTTGGCGGGACATCATTCTGTAATCCATTGCACCGTAGGGGTTTTTGACATCGGTCAGCTTATTTGAAAGCTTAAAAAATATTTTTGAGAAAAATCCTCTGAAAAAGCTCTCGCCCTCACGCTCGTCTCTTTTCGTTGCACAGCAGTCATATCCCTCAACATCAACTGCCTGAAGCATTTGAGGGAATATTTCGGGCGGATGCTGTAAATCGGCGTCCATTACCACAACATAATCTGCGGTGGTATGCTGAAGTCCGGCATACATAGCCGCCTCCTTGCCGAAATTGCGAGAAAACGAAATATATTTTATATTTGAAAACCGTGCCGCAAGCTTTTTCATTATGAGATAGGTCTTGTCCCTGCTTCCGTCATTAACAAGTATATATCTGAAGCTGTATTCGGGGAGCGAATCAATTACCTTGTTTGTTTCAAGGACAAAATTCTCAAGTCCCTCCTCCTCATTGTAGCACGGCACAACTAAATCTATGGTCTTCATTTCTATCACCCTTTTCGATACAATTATAGCAAAGAATAAAGGAATTGTCTACAATTATTTAAAGGGACTGTCCTGTCGGACAGCCCCTCTTTGTAAAGCTATGCTTTAATAATTAAATCAGTCAAGCTCAGCAAGCTTTGTAAGGTGATCGTACTTCTTCTTAGCGTTCTCCTCAGCCTGTGTGAAGAGCTTTTCTGCTCTTTCGGGGAAGGAACGGGTAAGTGAGTTGTAACGAACCTCGCCCATAATGAAGTCACGGTAAGAAGCGGAAGGAGCCTTGCCGTCGAGCATAAAGGGATTCTTTCCTTCGTCAGCAAGACGGGGATCGAAACGGAAGATGTTCCAATAGCCTGCGTCAACAGCCTTCTTCTCTTCCTCCTGAGCAATGC
>CALYYZ010000006.1 GCA_945607165.1 uncultured Ruminococcus sp.
TCAGCGGCAGTGTTTGTTCCCATATATTTTCTTGTCAGATTTGCAGGAATGTACGGCAAGAGGTGAGAAAAGATGCGATCAATAAGAAAAAAGAAAGAAAACAGAAGCGATGGTACAAAACGCAAGATGATCGTTTGTCTGGCGGTCACTCTTGTGTTTTTTGCCCTGTTTGCGGCAAGGCTTGTTGATTGGCAGCTCATTCACGGCGGCGAATACAAAAAGCTTGCCGCCCGTTCTACCGGATACACCACCGAAACGGAGGCGACAAGGGGCGAAATCCTTGATAAAAACGGCGTCGGTCTTGTGACAAACTCCACTCATTACAAGGTGGTTATCGACAAGCTGTATGCCGATGAAAATAAGCTTGATTCAACAATTATACAGCTCATTGAAATTATGGAAAAAACAGGCGAAAAATGGAACGATGCCTTGCCGATAAAATATTCCCGAAGCGGTTATTATTTTGCAGCGGACAGCGAGGAGGAAAAAGCTCGTCTGCTGTCCGACAGCTTTCTTGATTTGCCCGAAAGCACCTCTGCCGATGAGTGCGTAACCGCACTGAAGGAACGCTACAAGGCTTCCTCAGAGCTTTCGGGACAAAGGCTGAGAGATGTTCTTTCTGTGAGATATAATATGGAGAAAGAGCAGTATTCAAGCTCAAAGCCTTATGTTTTTGCAGAGGATATAAGTCAGCCGTCAGTCGGCTCTGTCAGCGAGAACACTCAGGGGATAAAGGGTGTTGATGTTCAGACCTATCTTGTGAGAGGTGCGGCTGATCCCGATATCGCTCCCCACCTTCTGGGGGCGCTCGGCTCTGTCACCGAGGAGGAATACAACGAGAAAAACAGTTCGGACAGCGGAAAAAAATATGCGCTCAACGATAAAATAGGAAAGTTCGGAATCGAGCTTGCCTTTGAAAGCCAGCTCAAGGGCGAGGGCGGAATGAAAATAGTCCACAGAAGCGCAGACGGAACTGTTGCGGATACAGTGCAGACGGTTGACTCAAAGCCGGGAAATACCGTCTGGCTTACCCTTGACAGCAAGCTTCAGGAAACTGCGGTAAAATCGCTTGCCGAAAATGTCAGGGCGGCAAAGGCTCAGGGAAAGGCTCTCAGCGAGCAGACGGGCGAGAAGATGGTTGGCGAGGATTGCGAGGCGGGAGCAGTAGTTATGCTTTCCGTCAAGGATTTTTCAGTTTTGGCGGCGGCAAGCTACCCAACCTATGATTTAAACCGCTACAGCGAGTACGGCAGCTATTATGTTAAGCTTGCCGAAAACGAAAACTCTCCGATGTTTAACAGGGCGTTTATCGGCAGCTTTGCCTGCGGCTCGGTCTATAAGCCCTTGGTGGCAGGCGCTGCGCTTGAGGAGGGAAAAATCAAGCCCGACACAGAGATTTTCTGCAATCAGAAATACGACTACTATCCCTCAAATGTTGTTCGTTGTATGCACTATCACGGGGATATGAATGTCACCGGAGCCATTGCACAGTCCTGCAACTACTTTTTTGCGGAGGCGGGAAGAAGGCTCGGCATAGAGCCTATGTATCTTTACTCGGAAAGGTTCGGTTTGGGTGAGTATACCGGAGTTGAGATTGAGGAGTCAAAGGGTACTCTTGCCGGCAGAGACAGTACCTCGTGGATGCCGGGAAACACTGTTTCGGCGGCTATTGGTCAGTCTGACAATGCATTTACCCCCTTGCAGCTTGCCACCTACACCGCAACGATTGCAAACAACGGAGTAAGACTTAAAACAAGCGTGGTAAGCAAGATAACCGACTATGAAAGAAAAACGGTTGTTGAAGACTATTCAAAGGCAGAACAGGTGTCAACCGGCGGAATTTCTCAGAAAAATCTTGATATTGTAAAGAAGGCAATGCTTGAGGTCACTCAAAACGAGGACGGAACAGCGTATTCGGTGTTCGGAGACTATCCGATAAAGGTGGCGGCAAAGACGGGAACTGCGGAAAACGCAGGCTCAGACCACACAACATTTATCTGCTTTGCACCGTTTGACAAGCCCGAGGTTGCCGTTGCGGTTGTGCTTGAAAACGGCAAAAAGAGCAAATTTTCTATGCAGGTTGCAAAGGATTTGCTCAACAGCTATTTTGGACTGAACAAAAAAAGTTACAAAGCTAATGCCGATACATTATAGGACTATTAATCGTCGTTTGGTATTAATAGAAAAATATATTTTGCAGATGATTTTTTGCAGCGTATTTACTGTTTATTTAGGTATTAGTATCGGAAGAAAACAACGGAAAATTTAGCGACATTGCATAAAATAACAGCAATTTTTTTGTAAGGCGAAAATTATAATGTGCTGTTGCTTATTGAATTTTTTTATGATAGAATAAAACAGAGGTAGTGAATTTTATGAATAATGTTATAGTAGTGGCGTCAGGCAAAGGCGGCACAGGCAAGTCTACCGTATGCATATGCCTGTCGGTTGCCTTGGTTAACCAGGGCAAAAAGGTTTTGCTGATTGACTGCGACTGCGGTATGCGCGGACTTGATATAATGCTTGATATGGAGCAGAATATTCTTTTTGACGCTTCCGACGCTGTGTGCGGCAACTGCTCTGCTGCGGAGGCAGTGTATCAAAGCAAGAACAACGAGAATCTCTGCCTGATGGCGGCTCCGTTTGAGGTTGAAAACGAGCTTAGCCCCGCGGTTTTCAAGCAGCTTGTTGATTCGCTGAAGGACGACTATGATTTTGTTATAATTGACGCTCCTGCGGGTATCGGTTCGGGTCTTGTCACCGCCGCTGCCCCTGCCGACAAGGCTTTGATTGTTGTGAATGCCGAGCCTACAAGTGTGAGAGGCGGCGTAAGACTCAGAAAAAAATTGCTTAATATCGGTGTGGACGAGCTTAGACTTATAATTAACCGCTTTGACCGCAAGGTGTTTGAGAAGCTTGGATTTTACAGCGACCTTGATGAGGTTATCGAGGCGGTTCAGACTCAGCTTATTGCGCTGATACCCTATGATATTCGTCTCTCGGTTATTATGCAGAGAGGTGTTGCGGGGCTGAATTGGAGTGCGGTTTCTTCAATTTTTGACTGCCTTGCTTACAGACTCAGCGGTAAAAGGGTTCCGCTTGCTTTCAAGGGCTGAGTCGGCTTGTGAATGACTATATAGTTTGGAGGATGTTGGTTATGAATATAGCGCTTATTGCACATGATGAGAAGAAGGAGCTTATGGTTCAGTTCTGTATTGCTTATTGCGGAGTCCTGAGCCGAAACAATCTTTGTGCCACAGGAACAACCGGTAAAATGGTGTCCGAGGCTACGGGATTGACTATTCAGAAGTTTCTTGCAGGCTCTCAGGGCGGCAGCCAGCAGATTGCCGCAAGAATAGGCTGTAACGAGATTGACATGCTGCTGTTCTTCCGTGATCCGCTTAACGCAAAGCCTAATGAGCCTAACGATATGAATATGCTCAGACTTTGCGATATGCACAATATCCCCGTTGCTACAAATATTGCCACTGCCGAGGTTCTTATTCACGGACTTGAGCGAGGCGACCTTGACTGGAGAAATATTTTAAAGTAAATTTTATAAGAAAAGCTTAAATATCGGGCGGCATTGTGTCGCCCGATTATTGCGTTTATTGTGATTTTATGGTAGAATAAAAGGGTATGAAAATTTTGTGTTTTGTCCTTGCAGGCTGACGCAGATTTCAGGAGGAATTTTATGGCACTGATTACTAAGAAAATAAAGGGAACCGAGGATGTGCTTCCCAAGGACAGCTATCGCTGGCAGTTTATTGAAAAGGTTATGAGAGAGGAGTCTGCGGCTTACGGCTTTAAGGAGATTCGCACACCTGTGTTTGAGCATACCGAGCTGTTTGCGAGGGGTGTGGGACAGACCACCGATGTTGTTCAAAAGGAAATGTATACCTTTGACACAAAGGGCGGCGAGAGCGTAACGCTTCGCCCCGAGGGTACGGCGGGCGCCGCAAGGGCGGTGCTTGAACACGCTCTTGACAACGAGGGATTGCCGATTAAGGCAAGCTATTTTGTTTCCTGCTATCGCTACGAAAAGCCTCAGGCAGGCAGACTCAGAGAGTTCCACCAGTTCGGTCTTGAGGAATACGGCACACAGGATCCCATAGCCGACGCCGAGCTGATTTGTGCCGCACAGTCAATTTTTGACAGGCTGGGCATAACACAGCTGCGTCTGGAAATCAATTCCATAGGCTGCCCCGAATGTCGTGCAAAATATCACGAGGCTTTAAAGTCCTATTTTGCCGAATACAAAGGGGAGCTTTGTGAAACCTGTCTTTCAAGGCTTGAAAAAAATCCTATGCGAATACTCGACTGCAAAAGTCCGGTATGCTCGAAAATTGCCGAAAACGCTCCAAAAATCACAGACTATCTTTGCGAGGAATGTGAACAGCATTTTGAGTCGGTTCAGAGCTATCTAAGGGCTGCGGGAGTAGAATACACAGTTAATCCCACCATTGTGCGTGGACTTGACTATTATACAAAGACGGTGTTTGAGTTTGTTACGGACTGTATCGGAGCACAGGGAACCGTCTGCGGAGGCGGAAGATATGACGGTCTGATTGAACAGCTTGGCGGCAGGCATATGCCCTCGCTCGGCTTTGCAATGGGACTTGAACGGCTGCTTATGGTAATGGACAGTCAGGGCATTGAGATTCCCGACGATAACACCTGTAGGCTTTATATTGCCACAATGGGCGAGAAGGCAAGACTCAAGGCATTTGAGCTTGTGCGAACCGTAAGGGAGTACGGAATTTTCGCCGAAACAGATGTTGTCGGCAGAGGTCTGAGAGCCCAAATGAAATATGCCGACAAAATCGGCGCAGAGTTTTCGTTGGTGCTCGGCGACAACGAGCTTGAGCAAAACACCGCAAAGCTCAAAAATATGCAAACAGGCGAGCAGACGGAGATTACACTTGACGAGGATTTTGCCGAAAGCTTTATGAAGCTTATAATATCCCGAATTGCAGAGATTTAAAGTTAGGAGTAACAGATATGGCTGAATTTATGACAGGCTTGAAGCGTACAAATTACTGTGGTGAACTAAGACTTTCCGACTGCGGAAAAGAGGTTACCGTTTGCGGCTGGGTGCAGCGCTGCCGTGACCTGGGTCAGCTTATTTTTATTGACCTGCGTGACCGCACAGGCGTTGTACAGCTCGCCTTTAACGATACGACAGATAAGGGGATTTTCGACAAGGCTTTTTCCTGCCGAAGCGAATTTGTGCTTGCGGCAAAGGGTGTTGTTTGTGAGAGAAGCTCAAAAAATCCCGAGCTTCCGACCGGCGACATTGAAATTCTTGTAAATGATCTGAGGGTGCTGTCAAGGGCGCAGACTCCTCCCTTTGAAATTCTTGACGAAACCGAGACAAACGAGGAGCTGAGACTGCGCTACCGCTATCTTGACCTTCGCCGCCGTCCGCTGCTTAACAACATTGTTACAAGAAGCAAAATTGCAAAGGTTACCCGTGACTATTTTGCCGAAAACGGCTTTATCGAAATTGAAACACCGATGATGATAAAGTCAACTCCTGAGGGAGCAAGAGATTATCTTGTGCCGTCAAGAATCCACAACGGCAAGTTCTATGCACTGCCCCAGTCACCTCAGATCTACAAACAGCTTTTGATGGTGTCGGGCTTTGACCGCTACATTCAGCTTGCCCGCTGTTTCCGTGACGAGGACCTTCGTGCCGACCGTCAGCCTGAGTTTACCCAGATAGATATGGAGCTTTCCTTTGTTGATGTTGAGGATATTCTGGAAATAAACGAGGGACTGTTCAAAAGACTGTTCAAGGAGGTTTTAGGCAAGGAGCTTGAAACTCCCTTTGAGAGAATGTCCTACACTCAGGCGGTTGAAAGCTACGGCTCCGACAAGCCGGATATCCGCTTTGATATGAAGATTCAGGATATCTCAGACCTCGTAAAGAGCTGCGGCTTCAGCGTGTTTACGGGTGCGATTGAAAACGGCGGCAGCGTAAGAGCTATTGTTGCAAAGAACGCTTCCTCTGTTTACACAAGAAAGGAAATTGACAAGCTCACCGAATATGTAAAGGGTATCGGAGCAAAGGGACTTGCCTATGTAAGATGGGTTGACGAGCCTAACGCTTCCTTTAAAAAGTTTATGACAGACGAAGAGCTGGATTCAATATATACGAGACTTGGTGCAGAAAAGGGCGATGTTATCTTTATTGTTGCCGACAAAAACAGCACCGTGCTTTCAACTCTCGGAGCACTCAGACTCAAGGTGGCTAAAAGACTTGATATTATCCCCGACGAGTTTAAGTTCCTTTGGATCGTCGATTTTCCGTTCTTTGAAAAGGACGAGGAAAGCGGCGAGTGGCTTGCAATGCACCATCCCTTCACAATGCCAAAGGAGGAGTGTCTGCAATATCTTGACAATGACCCTTCAAGGGTAATTGCAAAAGCATTTGACCTGACACTAAACGGAGTGGAGCTTTCAAGCGGCTCTATGCGTATTACCGATCCTGAGCTTCAGCAGAGAATGTTCAGAGCGTTAAAGCTTACTGACGAAGAAATCGAAGCAAAGTTCGGCTTCCTTGTTGAGGCTTATAAGTACGGCGCACCGCCCCACGGCGGAATGGGAATCGGACTTGACAGAATCGCTATGCTTTTGTGCGGAGCAGACAGCCTGCGTGATGTTACCGCCTTTCCCAAGGTGCAAAACGCAAGCGAGCTTATGTCGGCTTGTCCTGCTCCCGTTGACGAGGAAAGCCTTGATGTTCTCGGTATTCAGATAAAGCCGGCTCAGTGATAACTTGTCGGCGGTTCGGGGGTGGAGATTATTAACGGAATTATTATAACCTGTATTGTTGTCCTTTCAACTGTTGCGGTTGTCTTTTGCTCGGTCGTTGCCGTAAAGAGAAAAATCAGAGAAGTTTCACGGTCAATGTTCGGAACAGACTCTCTTATTGAGGGAGTCAATAAGCAAAAGCAGGAGATGAGCGAAACTCCTCGTTCGCTCCACGCAATGACCTCAATATATCTGCCGCAGATTATGAGGGACTTTCCCGAATTTGACTATGAGCTGTACAAAAACAAAGCAAGATCCCTGCTGAGAAGCTACTTTACGGCGGTGCAGAGCAAAAAGGCTTCTGCCTTGTCGGAGGAGTGCTCTCAAACGCTGAAAAACTATGTTCAGGGAATTATTGAGGATTTAAGCGCAAGAAATGTTACCCAGATTTATCGGGAGACCGTAATCCACGATATTCAGATTGCCCGTTACATAAAGACCGGAGCAACCGTTACTGTGCTCTTTGAGCTTTCGGTGGGATGCTTTTCATACATTGAGGACGAAAACGGCAATGTTGTTTTCGGCGATAAAAGCATAAAGGAACAGGCTGTTTTTGAGGTCGGACTTGTCTATGTTCAGGACGCTTCAAAGCTCAGCGACTCGTCGGGACTCGGCATAAACTGTCCCAACTGCGGAGCGCCCATTACAAATTTAGGAGCAAAGCACTGCGAATATTGCGGTACATCAGTGATTGAGGTCAATACCCGAGCTTGGCAGTTTGACTCTGTTACCGAGCAAACTACGGAAAAGAGACAATATAAATAGTCCTAAGGAAATGAGGGATTGTTATATCCGACAGTAACAGCCGTTTTTCTCTGAATTGCATCAGCAGATTTCGCAATGAGCTTTTCGGACTGAGCATAATATCAATAATTATCTTTCACTTTTTTCTTCGAGTGAACAACCACGGTGCAGGAATATTTTTGCCGGCGGCAAGGGTGTACGACACCGCAATTAGCTCTATCGGAGTGGAGTGCTTTCTGTTTCTTTCGGGAATGGGACTTTACTTTTCAATGAGCAAAAACAGAGATATAGGCAGATTTTATTCAAAGCGTATGTCAAGGGTGCTTTTGCCGTATGCAGTATGGGGCTGTTTGTTTTGGTTTGTACTTGATATTTTTATCAAGGGCGAGGATTTTTCAAGCTTCCTCTATGACTTCAGCTCTCTTTCCTTTTGGCTTGACGGAGACAGAACCCTGTGGTATGTGCCGTTTATTGTTCTTCTGTACCTTGCGTTTCCGGTTTTGTACAGGCTGTTTTGCGGAAAGTATCCCCTGATTAAGCTTTGTGCTTTGGTTATTATCTGCATTTCTGCCGCTGCTGCCTTAAAGGTGCTTGCACCGAATGTTTATGAAAATACAGAGATTGCGGTAAACCGTGTACCGATTTTTCTGCTCGGTACATATTACGGCAGAAGAATTTATGAATACGACCGTTTCAGACTGATTGACGCTTTGCTTGTGTTGGGCGGCGTTTTGGTACACATATTTGGAATTTTGCAGAGAAGCGATATTATACCCTTTGATTTCAGTATATCGAGATATGAATTTTCACTGTTTGCATTTCCTCTTATTCTGTTGTGTGCAGGGGTTATGTCAAAGGTGAAAATGACGGTAATCAAGAGATTTCTTTGCAGAGCAGGTGCTTTGTCGCTGGAGCTGTATATGACTCATGTTTCCCTTGACAGTCTCCTGAGATTTTGTCAGATTCCGACATATAAAGCCGAGATTTACATAATAATCGTAATTTTTTCAATTATTTTCAGTATTTTATTGCATTTTCTAATAAAAAATATTATTATAAAGATAAGCAGATAAATAATGCTGAGCGCATTATAATTACCTGTGTGTACACAGCATATAATTATTTGTAAATACAAAAAAGGAGTGTTCATAATGGGCATTATCAGAGCAATAACAGGCGCTGTGGGCGGTGCACTTGCAGATTCGTGGCTCGAAGTCATTGAGCCTGCGTCTATGGGTGAAAACACCTGTATCGTTCCCGGTCAGCTGATTTCTCAAAACGGAAGGAGCCAGAATAAAAAGGGCAGTGCAAATATCGTATCAAACGGTTCGATAATTCATGTATACGACAAACAGATGATGATTCTGGTTGACGGCGGAAAAATCGTAGACTTTACCGCTGAGCCGGGATATTTTAAGGTTGACAACAGCTCAATGCCCTCGCTGTTCACCGGTCAGTTCGGCGACAGCATTAAGGAAACCTTCAACCGTATTAAGTTCGGAGGAATCCCCTCTCAGTCACAGAAGGTATTTTTCATCAATCTTCAGGAGATGAAAAATATCAAGTTCGGCACACCGAACGCAATCAATTATTTTGATAACTTCTACAACTCAGAGCTTTTCATTCGTGCTCACGGTACATATTCAATCCGTGTTACAGAGCCGCTGAAGTTCTATCAGGAGGTTATTCCCAGAGCCGCAATTACCGAGAACAGATCGGTGGAGTTTCAGGAGCTTAACCAGCAGTATTGTGATGAGTTTATCGAGGCTCTTTCTTCGGCAATCAACCAATATTCGGCTGACGGCAACCGTATAAGCTTTATTACCTCAAAGAGCCGTGAGCTTGGCAAGTATATGGCTCAGACTCTTGATGAGGATTGGAATCAGCTCAGAGGTATGGAGGTTGTTTCCGTCGGTATCAAGGTTTCCTACGATGAGGAAAGCCAGGCTCTTATCAATATGCGCAACAAGGGCGCAATGCTCTCAGACGCTGCTGTTCAGCAGGGTTATGTTGCGGGCAATATTTCGGAAGGACTCAGAGACGCCGGCTCAAATGCAAACGGAGCTATGGCAGGCTTTATGGGAGTCGGAATGGGAATGGGCGCTACCGGTAATATTATGGCCGGATATCAGCAGAATCCCCACTACCGTGATACTCCTCAACAGCCTGTACAGCCGGTGCAGCAGCCTACACAGCCGGCTCCTCAACCAGCACCTCAGGCTGCACCTGCGGCAGGCAGCTGGACCTGTTCCTGCGGCGCTGTGAATACGGGCAAGTTCTGTCCCGAGTGCGGAAGCAAAATGCCCGAAGCTCCCAAAAAGCGTTTCTGTACAAACTGCGGTACAGAGCTTGGAGCAAATTCAAAATTCTGCCCCGAATGTGGCACAAAGCAGTAATCTTTTTTGAATCTGATGCGGAAATTTAATTGACGCAAAAGACACACAGCTTGTAACAGTATAAGTGAGTTAAGGGGTGCATTTGTACCCCTTTGGGTGTCGTATGCGAATACGACACCTTTTTTATTTGATAGGAAAATACAACAAACTGTATAATTTATATTTAAGTTATCGTAAAATATACAAACTGTAATGCGTCGACGATCCTATCAAATAAAAAATTATATTGCCCGCTCAGTTGCGCCCTGCGTGCGCACGAGCGATGGCTAAAGAAAGCGCACGCACAATATGCGCACGCTTTCTTGTTTGATAGGAAAATACAACAAACTGTAGTTTATTAGTATAAGGAGTAGGCATATGGAAGGTAACTCCACCCAAACCCGTGTTGCGGTAATCAGCATAATTGTTGAAAATCCCGACTCGGCAGCTCAAATTAATGAAATTCTCCATTCTGCCGCCGACTGCATAATCGGCAGAATGGGCTTGCCCTACAAGCAAAAGGGCATAAGTATAATAAGCGTGGTTGTTGACGCCGAAGCGGATGTGATAAGCACTGTTTCGGGCAGGCTCGGCAGACTGTCGGGAGTTACCGTCAAAACCGCATACTCAAAAAAATGATGAATTGTACCGATATTATAAACAGGCTCGGCGGCACGCAGTCAGCCGAAAGAGAAGAGCTTGTTTACCTGATTGAAAATATAACCGATGATGAGGCAGAAATCCTGAGAAAGCTCGCTCAGAAAAAAGCTCTTGAGAATTTTTCTAAAAAAATATATATCCGAGGTCTGATTGAGATTTCAAGCTACTGCAAAAACGACTGTCTTTACTGCGGAATAAGGCGGTCAAATAAAAATGCAGTCCGTTACAGACTGACAAAAAACGAAATCTTATCCTGCTGTGAAAAGGGTTATGCATTAGGCTTTCGCACCTTTGTTTTGCAGGGCGGCGAGGACGGATACTTTACCGATGATTTGATGTGTGATATTGTCGGCTCAATTAAATCTGCCTATCCCGACTGCGCCGTTACTCTGTCGCTGGGCGAGAGAAGCCGTGAAAGCTTCCAAAGGCTGTTTGACGCAGGAGCCGACCGCTATCTGCTTCGACACGAAACAGCGACAGCGGAGCATTACAGCAGGCTTCATCCACTTGAAATGAAGCTTGAAAGTCGAATGGAGTGTCTTAAAAACCTAAAGGAAATAGGCTTCCAGACGGGCGCCGGCTTTATGGTAGGCTCGCCTTTCCAGACGGCTGAAAATCTTGCAGACGACCTGCTGTTTTTAAAGAGCTTTAATCCTCATATGTGCGGAATAGGACCGTTTATTCCCCACAGAGACACACCCTTTGCCGACAGAGAAAGCGGAAGCGTAAGGCTCACCCTTGTGCTGCTCTCAATAATCCGGCTTATGCTGCCGAGGGTGCTTCTTCCTGCAACCACTGCGCTCGGCACTGTTGACGGCAAGGGCAGAGAAAAGGGGATTTTGCACGGAGCAAATGTTGTGATGCCAAACCTTTCCCCAACAGAGCACAGGGCGGATTATTCGCTCTATGACAATAAAATATGTACGGGAGACGAAGCCGCCGAATGTATAAAATGTCTGTCGGGCAGAATGAAGTCGATAGGCTACGAAATTGTTACGGACAGAGGAGATTATAAATCCTGCTGATTTCAATATACCGAAAGAAAAAACTGAAAGGAAAATGGAAAATGTGTGTGTATGATAAAAAATCGTTAAAGGCTGAGGAATTTATCAATGACGAAGAGATAAAAGCCACCCTCAAATATGCCGATGAAAACAAGGACAATACCGAGCTTATCGACAAAATTATTGAAAAAGCAAAGCTCAGAAAGGGACTTGACCACCGTGAAGCAAGCGTTCTGCTTGCCTGTGAGAACGAAGACAGGTTAAAGGAGATTTACGCTCTTGCAGAGCAGATAAAAAAAGATTTCTACGGCGACAGAATAGTAATGTTTGCCCCGCTTTATCTTTCTAATTACTGTGTAAACGGCTGTGTGTACTGCCCGTACCACGCAAAGAATAAGCATATCTGCCGCAAAAAGCTTACTCAGGAGGAAGTGAAAAATGAGGTAATCGCACTTCAGGATATGGGGCACAAGAGACTTGCAATCGAGTCAGGCGAGGATCCTGTTAATAACCCCATCGAGTATATTCTCGACTGCATAAAAACTATTTATTCCATTAAGCATAAGAACGGAGCAATCCGCAGGGTAAATGTAAACATTGCGGCAACAACCGTCGAAAATTACCGCAGGCTGAAGGAAGCCGGCATCGGCACCTATATTCTCTTTCAGGAAACCTACAATAAGGAAAGCTATGAGCTTCTGCACCCCACAGGCCCTAAGCACAACTATGCCTATCATACCGAGGCAATGGACAGGGCTATGCAGGGCGGAATCGACGATGTGGGCATAGGCGTTCTCTTTGGTCTGGAGCTTTACCGCTATGAGCTTGCGGGTATTTTGATGCATGCAGAACACCTCGAGGCTGTTCACGGAGTCGGCCCCCACACAATAAGCGTGCCGAGAATCAAACGAGCAGATGACATTGACCCCGATACCTTTGACAACGGAATTGATGACGAGACCTTTGCAAAGATAGTTGCAATCATACGAATTGCAGTGCCCTATACAGGTATGATTATTTCCACAAGAGAGAGCAAGTCTGTGCGTGAAAAGGTGCTCAGGCTCGGTGTTTCCCAGATAAGCGGCGGCTCACGCACAAGCGTGGGCGGCTATGTTGAGCCTGAACCCGAACAGGACAATTCGGCACAGTTTGATGTATCCGACCAAAGAAGTCTTGACGAGGTTGTAAAATGGCTTATGGAGCTTGGCTACATTCCGTCATTCTGCACCGCCTGCTACCGTGAGGGCAGAACAGGCGACAGATTTATGACGCTTTGCAAAAACGGACAGATTCAGAACTGCTGTCATCCAAATGCTCTTATGACGCTCAAGGAGTATCTGATGGATTACGCCGACGAGGATACAAAAGCTGTGGGCGATAAGCTTATTGAGCAGGAGCTTGAAAAAATTCCGAATGAGAAGGTAAGAAAAATCGCAGCCGAGCATATTGCCGACATTGCAGAAAACAACAAGCGAGACTTCAGATTCTGAGAATCCGCAAAATGAGGAGGAATACAAGATGGGACTCAATGACACACCGCAATCAGAGAGGATTCACATTGGCTTTTTCGGCAGAAGAAACGCAGGAAAGTCCAGTGTGGTAAACGCTGTAACAAATCAGCAGATTTCTGTTGTTTCAGATGTTTTGGGAACTACCACTGACCCTGTTTCCAAGGCTATGGAGCTTCTGCCCTTAGGCCCGGTTGTGATAATCGACACACCCGGCTTTGACGATGAAGGCAGCCTCGGAGAAATGCGTGTCAAGCGCACAAGGCAGGTTTTGAACAGAGTAGACGCAGCGGTGCTCGTTGTTGACGCTCTGCTCGGAAAGACCGAGGCGGATAATGAGCTGATTGAGATTTTCAAGGAGAAAAATATTCCGTACATAGTTGCCTACAACAAATCCGATATAGCCGGAGAAGCCGAGTATTCCGACGGAATTTCTGTAAGCGCAACCGAGAGGACTAACCTTGAGCTTTTAAAGGAAAGGATAGCGGCTTTGACAAAAACGGACGATTCAAGGCTGAAAATCTGCGGTGACCTGATAAGCAAAAACGACCTTGTGGTGCTTGTTGTACCCATTGATTCGGCTGCTCCAAAGGGCAGGCTTATCCTTCCTCAGCAGCAGACAATAAGAGATGTGCTTGAGGCAGG
This sequence comes from uncultured Ruminococcus sp., assembly GCA_945607165.1. Taxonomy (GTDB): domain Bacteria; phylum Bacillota; class Clostridia; order Oscillospirales; family Acutalibacteraceae; genus Ruminococcoides. The sequence goes on from CALYYZ010000006.1 coordinate 13,753, forward strand.
CGCTTCGGCTGTTGTTGTAAGGGATACCGAGCTAAGCAATACGCTGTCAAGCCTCGGCAGAAAGCCGTCGCTTGTAATTACCGACAGCCAAGCCTTTGAAAGCGTTGCAAAGGATGTTCCGCCCGAAATAAAGCTCACCTCGTTTTCAATACTTATGGCAAGATACAAGGGATTTCTTGACACAGCCGTAAAGGGTGCAGCGGCGATTGACCGATTAAGCGACGGTGACAGGGTGCTTATCAGCGAGGGCTGCACTCACCACCGCCAATGCGAGGACATAGGCACCGTAAAGCTTCCCCGATGGCTCCAAAAATATACAGGCAAAAATCTGATTTTTGAAACCTCGTCCGGCAAAGGCTTTCCCGACGACCTGTCGCCCTATAAGCTCGTTATTCACTGCGGAGCCTGTATGCTCAACGAGCGTGAGGTTAATTACAGGAGAAAATTTGCACTTGACAGCAATGTTGAGTTTACAAATTACGGCATAGCAATAGCTCATATGAAGGGTATTTTAAAGCGAAGCCTTGAAATTTTCGGCACATATTAATCAGGTGCTGACAGATTTATCCCCGGCGGTGAATATCTGCCGGAAAGATATGCATAATATCTTTGGTAGTGTTGTGGGGTATTGACTTTTGTTTTAGGCTGTGATAGAATATTTTTAGTAAAAATATATAATAACATAACGGAGGTTGTTATGGATAAGAGCGCTTTGTATAATATATGCTGCGGACTTTTTGTTTTGACGGCTAAGGACGGCGACAGGCACAACGGCTGTATAATCAATACGGTTATGCAGGTCACTTCCTCACCGATAAAGCTTTCTGTTACAGTCAATAAGTCAAATTATACAACTGATATGATAATGAAAACACGCTGCTTCAATATCAGCGTAATTGACGAGTCGGCTGACTTCTCGCTTTTTGAACGCTTTGGATTTTCAAGCGGAGCCGATACCGATAAGTTTGATGGATTTTCCGATTGGAAAACTGCCGACAACGGTGTGCGTTACATTACCAAGGGCGTAAACTCATACTTTACTGCGAGGGTAGTTGATGTGGTTGATGTCGGAACACACTATATTTTTATTGCCGAGGTTGATGACGCCGAGGTGATTTCCTCACTTCCGTCAGTTTCATATTCATATTATCACAAGCATATCAAACCCCAACCGCAAAAGTCGGAGGGCGAAAAGACACGCTGGGTTTGCAAGATATGCGGATATGTTTACGAGGGAGAAACTCTTCCCGATGATTACATCTGTCCGCTGTGCAAGCACCCTGCCTCAGATTTTGAAAAAATGTAAAGGAGATTTTATTATGCAGTTAAAAGGCTCAAAAACAGAGAAAAACCTTGAAGCCGCTTTTGCCGGCGAGTCAATGGCAAGAAACAAATACACTTATTATGCTTCAAAGGCTAAAAAAGACGGCTATGTTCAGATTGCAAATCTTTTTGAGGAAACAGCCGCAAACGAAAAGGAACACGCAAAGATTTGGTTCAAGCTTCTTCACGACGGAATCGGTGCAACCGACTTAAACCTTGAGGACGCTGCAGCAGGAGAAAATTACGAATGGACCGATATGTATCCCACCTTTGCCAAGGAGGCAAGGGAAGAGGGCTTTGACTTCATTGCAGACCTTTTTGAAAAGGTTGCCGAGATTGAGAAGCATCACGAGGAACGCTACAAAAAGCTTCTTGAGAATGTCAAGGGGGGACTTGTTTTTTCAAAGGACGAGGATATGATTTGGCAGTGCATTAACTGCGGTCATATTTGCGTTGGCAAAAAGGCTCCTGAGATCTGCCCTGTGTGCGCTCATCCGCAGAGCTTTTTCCAAATTGCTCCCGAAAACTATTGATAAATATTAATTTCAGGCGGTGCAAAAAGCACCGCCGTTTTTATTTGATAGGAAATTACAACAAACTGTATAATTTTTGTTTAGTTATCGTAAAAAATACAAACTGTAATGGATTGACGATCATATCAAATAAAAAATTTATCTTGCCGACCGTTTAATAAAATGATAGAATTAAAATACTAAAACCTAATTAAAAACTTATAAAGATTCTAATAAATAACAATTTATCGGATTTGCGAGGGCGGAATATGAGTAAAAGTAAGGCAAATATACAAAACGGAAGCTGTCCCGTATATAAAAAATGCGGCGGCTGCCAGCTTCAGAATATGACATATCCCGAACAGCTTGCTTTTAAGCAAAAAAAGGTTGAACGGCTGCTGAAAAAGTACTGTGCCGTAAAACCGATAATCGGAATGGAAAACCCATATCATTACAGAAACAAGGTACAGGCAGCCTTCTACACGGACAGAAGAGGTAAAATTATTTCGGGAGTTTATCAGTCGGGAACGCACCATGTTGTGGGGATAGACAGCTGTCAGACAGAGGACGAGACAGCAGACAGAATTATTGTTGCAGTCAGAAAGCTTTTGCCCTCGTTTAAGCTCAGTACCTACAACGAGGACACAGGCAAGGGCTTTTTGCGGCATATCCTTGTAAAGAGGGGGTTTGCAACAAATCAGGTTATGCTTGTTTTAGTGACCGGCACACCGGTGTTTCCGTCTAAAAATAATTTTGTAAAGGCGATAGTAAAGCAGTTTCCCGAAATTACAACGATAGTGCAAAATATAAACAATCAAAGTACAAATCTTGTACTCGGCAATAATCAAAAGGTGCTTTACGGCAAGGGATATATCGAGGATATTCTCTGCGGCTGCAAATTCAGAATTTCGCCCAAAAGCTTTTATCAAATCAACCCCGTTCAAACCGAGGTGCTGTACAACACAGCAATAGATTACGCAGACCTCAGGGGCAGCGAAACGGTGCTTGACGCCTACTGCGGAATCGGTACCATAGGAATTGTTGCCGCAAGCAGGGGTGCGGGCAGTGTAATAGGGGTAGAGCTTAACCCCGACGCAGTGCGTGACGCAATAGTAAACGCCAAGACAAACGAACTTAAGAATATCCGATTTTTCAGGGGCGATGCCGGCGAGTTTATGCAGGAGGCGTCACAGGAGAGCGAAAAGCCCGACATAGTCTTTATGGATCCGCCCAGGGCGGGAAGCGATGAAAAATTCCTGTCATCGCTCATAAAAATGTCGCCCGAAAGGGTGGTGTATATCTCCTGCAACCCCGAAACGCTTGCAAGAGATTTGGATTTCCTTACAAAGCACAGCAAATATTCGGTAAAAAAGATACAACCGGTAGATATGTTCCCCCACACATCACATGTGGAGACGGTCGTTTTGATGTCAAAAGTGAACACAACTAAGTGATAAAACCTATTGAAATCAATGGCTTTTCTGGGTCCTATCGTTAAACGGTAGAAATAGACCTGGAAAAGCTTCGTTTTTATCTGTTTTATCGTTTTAGTGGAAACATATCCAAAATCGAAGGTTGACACTAGGAAATGGATAACAGAAAAGTGAACCCCAATGAGGGTTCAGATTAGCAGGTAAATATTGCCGTTTTTCAACCAAACGGTTTATAGTTATTATTAACCTCATTCATTCCATATTCATATTTGTTCATCAGTTTTCGATGGTGGTTACCGCACCATCACAATTCAAATCACACAGCCTTTTATTGCGTTCCTGCATCAAGTTCGGTGTGAATTATCAATTATTCAAACAATCTAATAGTAGAGGAGGAATTAATGTGCACAAGAAAAGAGCGTAGCTTTTTACAAATCCTTATTTTAAGATCCTAAGGAAAGAACAGCAGTATATCGAAGTTCTGTCTATCAATACTGGACATTGCTGAAATGTTTTCAAGAATCGATTTGAGCTTACCCGCAAGGTAAAACTGTATCATAAACATAATAAGACGGATCGGTATTACCATGAGCACAGACAGTGCAGAACTGTTGGATATGAAGGAGCATGATGCATATGTTCTTGAGTAAGCGGAGCTTAAGAAAGAGCAAGTAGAAAATGCTCCAAAGTAAGAAGTTTGTTATTTGAAAGTGTATGAGACGAGCGGATACAAGTACATGCCTACATCGATTATTTGCTTAATGGTGGCTGGCTTAGAAGCAGGGGTTTGATACTGGAGCAGCGTTAAATGTTGTTTGCGAAAGTGATGGAATAATTGTAATTAATGCAGCTAAAGAATTGCGATATGGTGTTATAGCTTAATAAAAGCTGTAACACCATATTTTTTGATATTTTAAAATTTGGTATTAACATACCAAAAAGTATTGACAATGAATTAAAATGATGATATATTATCGTTAGAAGGTTTAAAGTGTCTTACGCCAGGAGGAGTAACTTATGAAAAAGAGCGATGTAAGAATTAATAGAATATATTCCTTTTTCAATGCAATAAGAGGAAACAATACACCAAGTGAATATCAGAGTGTTCTAGCAGTTTTAAAGAAGGTTATGGTACTGCAGAAATGTGCGCATAATGAGATGGATTACAACGAACTCTATCAGTTGATGGTGAGTGTTGCTGAAGATTTCGAGATTGCGAATCCATTCCCAGATAAAGACCGATTCGTAGATATTTATAGAACCTTACAAGGGTTCGACGAAATAACATGGACTGATATCTTGGAATATGGTGATCCGAGAGGGAAATTTAGAGTGCCTGAATCGGTTGTTGATGAAATGGAGAAAAACTTCATAGACGGTTTTCAGGAAGTGCTCATTGCTGAGGCAGAGAAGTTTTCGCCTTTCTTAGAGAGATTGATTGAAACACACTGTGATTCACATTTCACGTTAACAACGATGGATGCTTTTTACTACAAAGTGTTAAATGAAATGTTCGATGACAACGAAATGGTAGATATAAAGCAGACTAACATATATCAGTACGAGTTTACATCTGAGAAATTCGACCTGATTCTTGCAGTTCCCGTATTCGGGGTAAGAGATAAAGCAGATGAAAATTCTAAGTTCATCTGTAGAGAATATGACATGATTGCTGCTGAGAATCTTGCACTGCATTTAAGAAGCGAAGGTATATTATCAATTGTGCTTCCGGCTAAAATTACTTTTGGCGGAGGAAACGTAAAAGAATTAAGAGAGTTCTTACAGTCTATGTATTGCATAAAGGAGATATCAGGTCTTCCTTCAGGTATCTTTGAAAACACTGGTATAAAGACTTTTCTCCTTAAGATAACAACAGGAAGAACTGATGAAGTCACAATAAAGCGTTTTGTTTTTGAAGACGAAAACGCTCGTAAGAGTGGTAACAAAAAACTTGTACTTCAGGATGATACCTTTGTTCTTGAAGATGAGTTGAGCGATATGGGAGACTGGAATGTTGACCGCATCTTCGAATCACAAGATGAAGATTGGATAAAGTTCCAGGCGTCTAATGTTAAGAAGCAGGAACTCGGAACGGTTGCAACAATCTTCAGAGGTAAATCTGTAAATAAAAAAGATATAAACGGAAACATCGGTGTAGTTAATATTTCTAATATCGGCGAATATGAGATTGATTACTCATCACTTGATCATCTGGAAGAAGAGGAACGTAAAATAACAAATTACATTCTTCAAACAGGAGATTTATTAATACCAGCAAGAGGTACAGCTATCAGAATTGCTATCTTTGAGGAACAACCATATCCATGTATTGCTTCATCAAATGTGATTGTGATCAGAGCGACTGATGAGAGTTTATCAACAACATTCTTGAAATTGTTTTTTGATAGCCCTCTTGGTAGAAAGATGCTTGTTACAAGACAGCAAGGTACTGCTGTAATGAACATCAGTTATAAAGAGTTGAATAATATTGAAATACCACTTCCGTCAATCGAAGAACAGAAGTCGATTGCAGAAGAATATACGAGAGAACTTGAAGTATATAAGAAAACGATTCAGGCTGCGGAGAACAGATGGAATGCAACGCTTGCAAAGCTTCAAGGAAGAATATAAGGAGGTCGTTTAATGTTAGGAGCGATTATTGGTGACATTGTAGGATCACGTTTTGAATGGAATAATAATAGGAGCAAGGATTTTGATTTTCTTACTTATAAGTGTTTTCCTACAGATGACAGTATTATGAGTCTGGCTGTTGCACAGGCAATCTTAGTAAGTAAACCGGACCATAGTGATTTATCAAAAAATGCAGTTGAATGTATGCAGAGTGTAGGAAGAAATTATCCGAATTGTGGATACGGCGGCAGTTTTTATCGGTGGATGTTCTCAGACAATCCTCAACCTTATAACAGTTACGGAAATGGTGCAGCAATGAGGGTTAGTGCAGCAGGTTTTGCAGCAGAATCCATCGAGGAAGCTAAGGAGCTTTCTAAGCTGGTTACAGAGGTTACTCACAATCATCCAGAAGGCATAAAAGGTGCTGAGGCTACTGCAGTTGCTATATATATGGCAAAGACCGGTAGCAATATGCTGGAGATAAGAGATTACATCGACAAGAATTACTACTCTATGAATTTTACACTGGATGAGATAAGGGATACATATCAGTTTAATGAAACCTGCCAGGATACTGTTCCGCAGGCGCTGCAAGCATTCTTCGAGTCAACTGATTTTGAAGATGCTATCAGAAACGCAATCTCAATCGGTGGCGACAGCGATACAGTTGCTGCCATCTGTGGCGGTGTGTCAGAAGCATACTATGGTATCCCTACGGATATAAGAAAACATGCATTAACATTCCTGGACCAGCAGTTGATGCAACTGCTCATCTTGTTTGAAAACAAGTATCCGCCAGTGATGGAAAAGAAACGTAAGAATATGAGTGTTAGCATTAAACGTGTAGCTAACAAGAAAGTAAAAACAGGAGGTCGTGAAAAGATGATCCAGTCAGCAACAGCTACTGCAGATCAGGAATTGAAAGATTCTATTCCTGAAAACGAGGAGACAACAAGTAAAAAATTATTTGCTCATCTGTATGAGGCTTGTAACATTTTAAGAGGTCCTATCAACCAAGACGAGTTTAAGGATTACGTTACACCGATTTTGTTCTTTAAGAGAATAAGCGATGTGTACGATGAGGAAACACAAGATGCTTTAGAAGCTTCTGGTGGCGATGAAGAGTTTGCTGCTTTTGATGAAAATCACAGCTTCATTATTCCGGAGGGCTGTCATTGGAGTGACTTAAGAAATGCCAGCAAAGATGTCGGAAAGATAATTGTTAAAGCTATGAATGGCATTGAGCGTGCCAATCCCGAAACTCTTAGTGGCGTGTTTTCAAGCTTTGATGATGTTACCTGGACAGACAAAACAAAACTTACAGACGAAAGACTGAAAGACCTTATCGAGCACATGTCCAGTCTGAAAGTTGGTAATAAAAACTATAGTGCAGACGTTATGGGTGACGCTTACGAGTATCTCATCAAAAAATTTGCAGACCTTTCAAAGAAAAATGCCGGTGAGTATTACACGCCAAGAACTATTGTAAAGCTTATGGTAATGCTTCTTGATCCGAAGCCAGGTGATACAGTATATGATCCTGCTTGCGGAACCGGTGGTATGTTAATCGAGGCAATCAGACACATTGATAATAAGCAGACAACTTACGGCAAAATTTATGGACAGGAAAACAACCTTTCTACATCTGCAATTGCCAGAATGAACTTATTTCTTCATGGAGCAAACGATTTCAAAATTGCACAGGGAGATACACTTAGGAGTCCTCGATTTCTGGAACATGGTCAGTTGCAGAAATTTAATTGCGTATTAGCGAATCCTCCATTCGGTCAGGAAAAATGGGGTGCTGACAGTTTTGAATCCGATAAATATGGTCGTAATATGTGGGGCTGTCCATCTGATTCCAATGCGGACTACGCATGGTTGCAACACATGGTTAAATCTATGAAACCTATGGATGGCAAGGTTGCTGTAGTTCTCCCCCAGGGTGTTCTATTCCATAGTGGTAAAGAAGGAGATATTCGTGAACAGCTTATCAAAAGCGATTTGATTGAAGCGGTTGTAGCTCTTGCTGGAGGCGTGTTCTACGGAACTGGTGTATCAGCTTGTATCATTTTCCTTAATAATCATAAATATCCGGAACATAAAGGTAGGGTTTGTTTGATTGACGCTACGAAGATTTTTACTCCTCAGCGTGCGCAAAATGTCATGGAAGAAAAAGACATCAAGGAAGTATTTAAACTTTATCAGGATTATAAAGACGTTGTTGAGAAGTGCAAAATTGTTACTATTGCAGACCTGGATGCTGCGGGAAATACTTTAGCGGTTAACACCTATATTGAGAAAAAGAAACAAAAAGTTGTTTCCCCGGAAGTAGTAAGAGCTCAATATTATGAAGCGGTTGAGAATGTAAATAAAGCTGAAGCGAGACTTAAAGAACTTTTGATTGAAGGAGGCTATATAAATGAGTAATAAGATTACAATAGATGAACTTGAAAAATACCTCTGGGGGTCTGCTGTTTTGCTTCGCACACATGTTGACGCAGGTGCGTATAAGCAGTATATCTTTCCACTACTATTCTTCAAACGTCTGAGTGACGTATATGATGAAGAATGCGAAAAAATCAGAAAAGAATATGGTGAAGAAGCATTAGACTGGGAAGAAAATCATCAATTTTTGATTCCGGATGGCGCTCATTGGAACGATGTGCGTAATGTTTCACAGAATGTAGGTAAAGCGATTAAAGATGCTTTCCATGCAATCGAAGTAGCCAATCCAGAGAAGCTTCAGGGCATTTTTGGTGACGCTTCCTGGACCAACAAAAATCGTTTGCCTGACAGACTCCTGAAGGATTTGATGGAACACTTTAGTTCCAAGACGCTTTCAATCGAAAATTGCCCGGCAGATGAACTTGGCCAGGGATATGAATACCTCATTAAGCAGTTTGCTGATGATAGCGGTCATACTGCACAGGAGTTTTACACAAACCGTACTGTTGTAAATCTTATGACAGAGATGTTAAAACCACAGCCCGGAGAATCCATATACGACCCGACGTGCGGCAGCGCAGGTATGCTAATTTCTGCGGTTGCTTATCTTAAACAGCAGAAAAAAGAGTGGCGTAACCTGTCGATTTATGGACAAGAAATCGTGACGCTTACATCTGCAATCGCCAGAATGAACTTACTTCTTCATGGTATACAGGATTTTGAAATCGTAAATGCTGATACATTGAAAACACCGGCATTTACAGACCACGCTAAACTGCAGCAGTTTGATATCGTCCTTGCAAATCCGCCATATTCAATTAAGCAGTGGGATAGAACTGCATTTGAAAATGATAAGTACGGACGTAACTTTTTAGGAACACCACCACAAGGTCGTGCTGACTATGCGTTCTTCCAACACATACTGAAAAGTATGGATTCTACGACTGGAAGATGTTCAATCTTGTTCCCACATGGAGTATTGTCGAGAAATGACGAACAATCAATGAGAAAAACACTTGTGCAAATGGATTTGGTTGAAGCAATAATCGGTATTGGTAAAGGTTTGTTCTACAACTCTCCTATGGAGGCTTGTATTATCATTTGTCGTTCTAAAAAGAGTGCGGATAGAAGACACAAGGTGCTGTTTATCAATGCTAAAAATGAAGTGACTCGTAAAAACGCTCAGAGTTATTTGGAACCAGAGCATATTCATAAAATTTCGGAAGTCTACGACAAATTCGCTATTATCGAAAGTTTCTCAAATGTGGCTACTATAGAGCAGATAGCAAATAACAACTATTCATTAGGAATACCTAAATATGTTGCCGGTGTTATAGAAGAAACAGAAGAAGAACAAAACCTTGATGAAGCAATAGATAATTGGATGCGCAGCTCAAGTAGCGCACAGAATGAGTACAAAATTTTAAATAGTCTCTTGTTAGAAGGTGGTGAAGTAAATGTCTAAAGTGCATTTGAAAGATGTGGTTGCTCGCATAAAAGACAAGGTTGATAAGGATAACACCGACCTAAAATTCTACATTGGCGGTGAGCATTTTGATAATGGTGAAATTCAAATCACCAAAAAAGGTATGATTGCTGAAAGTACTATCGGCCCAGCTTTTCACATGAGATTTGTTCCTGGAGATGTACTTTTGATGTCAAGAAATCCGCACTTAAGAAAAGCGGGTGTAGTGGATTTTGAAGGCATCTGTTCTGATGTGAGTTATGTCTGCAGAACAAAAGATGAAAATGTTCTTATGCAGAAATTTTTACCGTTCATTTTTCAATCGGATGATTTTTGGAGATTTGCCGAGAAAAACAAAAAAGGTTCTACGAATTTCTTCTTGAATTGGTCCGATTTTGAAAAGTACGAGTTTAATCTTCCGCCAATTGAGACTCAAAGAAAGTTAGTAGAAATTCTTTGGTCTTTTGAGGACACCAAAACAGCTTATAAAAAGTTGCTGGAGAAAACAGATGAATTGGTGAAATCGCAATTTATCG
>CALYYZ010000007.1 GCA_945607165.1 uncultured Ruminococcus sp.
CTTTCCTCGTCAAGCCTTACGCTTGTAGGCAAAAGGGCACTCGTCTTTTCGCTGTAGCCGCCGTCACCGTACCACACAACAAGCTTATCCTTGCCGATTTTCTCTATCATTTCAAGAGTCAGCTCTTCACTGTCTGTCAATTCTAACTTATACTGCTCGGAAATTTCCTTGAGCTTTTCCTCGGAGATTTCCTCCGACTGCTTTTCAAATATTCTCAGAGCAGCCTGATGGCTTTGAGTTTCCTGTGAGCTGTTATTTTCTGATTCGTCACTGCCGTCCTGCTGTGAGCTGTCCTCGGTTTTTGTCTCATCATTTGTTTTATTAGTTTCCTCGGTTTGGGGAACATAAATATACTCAACACCGCTTGTAAACTGAATCCACACAGATTCGTTTTCGGTAACGGCATAGTCCTTTATCTCGCCTGCTTCAAGCTTTTCCTTGGCGTAATCGCCCACCTCGTCAAGAACTATGTTAATCTCGCTTGGCTTTATGTAGCCGGAATTCTTCTTAAAGCTTTTTTCAAGCTCGGCGATATCGTCATTGACGGTGAAAAAGTCCGTCAAGCCGCCCTTAACCCTTGACTCCTGAGCAAAGGCATCTAAAACGGTGAATTTCAGCACGAAAAATCCCGCAACAAGCAAAATCACAGCCGCAACTATCACAGCAATTATCACAGGCAATTTGCTTTTTTTCGGCTTTTTCTCATAATTTTTTTCAAGGCTTCTGACTGCGTTGTTTGCGTTATTTTCAGCAGTGAGCTTTCCACCGCAAAACGCACAAAACCTTGAATCTCCTGTATTTTCCTTTCCGCAGCTCGGACATTTCATAGCTATTTCCCCCTTGTAATGTTTCGGAAAAATCTCACAGTTAACATTATAATCCAATTATACGATTTTTAACAATTAATAGCAATACTATGCACAAAAAAAGCATTACGAGGATTTTTTTGGAAAGCTGCGGAAAATATGCAAGCAAGATGTGCAAACAGCTTTTAGTGTGATTTATTCAGTGTTTACTTAGGTAATAGTATAAAGGCCGGTACAGGTAAAGAAATCACCTGCACCGGCTATGTCGCTTATATTTGTTTATTTTTTGACTGTTTTCTCCGCATTTTCCGATTCAGCCGAAGCTTTTGTTTTGCGTTTTTTTATAATATAGATATAAACGCAGAGGAAAATGAAGGTGCCGAGACATACTACAGTCACTGCAAATCCCGGCCAGAAGCCCTTGGGATAATACCTTAACTCAATCTTATGTGTTCCGCTGCCAAGCTCAAAGGCAAGCAGTGAGCCGCCCTTAAGGGTTTGCTTTGGCGGTTCGTTTGGATTTACTGACTCTGTGGCAAGATATTTGCCCACCGGAGTAATTTCAACCTCTTCGCCGTCAACGAAGGCAGACCAGCCATTCTCGTAAGGAATGGAGGTGTAGAACAATCCCGGCTCAGTCACGCTGATTGTTCCCGTCATAGAGCTTTGCGAGAGGGTTTCGGTTTTCATAACATCTTTGCTTAAAATCTCGTAGCCCTGTTCAAATACATCCTGGTTCAGCAGATTTACATACACCTGTGCGCTGCCTGCCTGTCCCAGTTCAAGCTGTGCATATACCGAAATTTTGTCGCCCTTTCTGAATTCTCCGATGCAGGCAATGTAGGGGCGATCCATTCCGTAGGTGGAGGGCTGAGCCTCGTCATTTACCATAACGGTAACATTGTCGCCGCCCGAAATCTTTGCATACATACAATAAAGTCCGTCCTTCGGAGCCTCGTAGTTCCACTTAACATAAGGTGTTATGGAGGCGTCTGTGCAACTAAAGCTGTAGTTTCCGTAGGAGGTTTTATTCACCGTAAACTTTGAAGAGTCAAAATGTCCCTGGCTTACAACCTGAAGAGCAGTGTAAACATTCTCTTCGATTCCTGTTGCAAGTCTGAAAAATTCATTTTGCCTGTCAAACGGATTAAACTGATCCTCACGGTCGTCCTCACGCCACTCAAGAAGATCTGACTTTACCATAAAGCCCATCGGAATATAGTGTTCGTTCTTCAATAGTCTTTCGTATGAAGAGGAATATACCTGAGTAAGGTCATAGGTATTTCTGAAGTTTCCGTCTCTGGAGATAATATATTTAAGATTCATAAACATATTTGTAACAGGAGAACTCTCGACATAGGTGTAGCGGTTGCCGCTTTTCCAGCCCTTCATTCCGAAATTTTCAAAAAATCTCGTAATATCAACATTCGCCATAGAGTTGAACATTGAAAGACCGTTATAATGGTTGAGAGAACCGTCGTTGAGAGTCTGAGTGCTTGTTGTTTCTGCTCTCCACAGCTCCGTTGTATCTTTCTCAACCTCATTCATATAGTTGATGAGCTGCTCGGTGTTTTCTTCGCCCGAGGGATAACCCGATTTATCTGTAACCGATGTTGTTTTTACTCCCACATACGCAGTCACTGCGCTTTCGGCAAGAACCATAACCGAAAGCACTATAAGCACCGCCTGCTTCGGGATAATTCGTCCCGTGAACATAAACAGCATAACGCAAAGCACAAGACAAATTACCGCAGTGCCTACAATAGTTTTAGCGTCCTGCTTGCCGATTGCAAGCAAAATCAGCGCCGCCGTTGCAAGGCCGGCAACAATGACATCCCATCTTGATGAGAAATCAAGGAGCATATATGCCCTGAATGCCATAATCACAAGCACGAAGCTTATAAGATAGCTAAAGCGGTAGGGGATCATATTTGTAAAATGGAAGCCGTGCCAGATATAGTCAAGCTGTCTGATTACACAGCTTATCATCATAAACAAAACGAGGCAAACATCAACAATTTTTTCACGAACGGAAATTTTCTTTGATGTAAGGAAAAGTATTGCAAGCACTATTGTAGCTGCTCCGCAGGCGATATTCGGCAGTGCGTCGGCTTCCTTGGTGGCAGGCGATATGAAGGAAAGCATATTTGATGAAATATCCTTCATTGCCGCAAGCACACCCATCAAATCGTCGGTAGCTCCGATGTTAATATCGAAGTTGTTAGGGAAGGTGCTTCCGGTTGCGTTTGTGTTTTGCAGACCGAAAAACGCAGGCAGCAGGAAAAACGCTGTGAGTCCGATTGCAATAAGGGAGAAAACGCCTGTGCGTAACAGCTTTGTGAAGAAGTCCTTAATTCCGCCCCACTTTACAATGCTGTAAGCAACAAACATCAGGAAAACGAAAATACAGGTAAACAGTCCGATGTAGTAGTTTGCAAGCAGCGAAAGCGCAAGGGTGACAACATAAAGCCTGAATCTGCCCTCTGTAAACAGCTTAACTGCTCCGAGCGCAACAAGCGGAGTAAGGCACACCGTATCAAGCCAGATGGTGTTCCAATAGTAGCCCATAAAGAAGGCGCAGAACGAAAAGCAGCAGCCAAACACAACAAGAGAAAAATCGTGAACCTTGTACATACTGCGAATGAATATGGCAGTGAACATTCCTGCAAGGGCAATCTTAATTGCGACAGAGAACATCAAAAATTCTCTGAGCCACTCTGACGGAACAAACACCGACAGGAAATTAAGCGGACTTGCAAGATAATAGGACATCAAAGCAAAGTAGTTTACACCGCCGCCCTGAGTCCACGACCAAAACAGCGATTCGCCGTGTTTGAGCTTGTCCTGAAAATCAGCTAAAAACGGATAGTACTGATGCCACAAATCCACCACCAGAATTTGCTTGTTGCCAAAGGGTGCTACGCTCATTAGGGCAAATGCCGAGGTCATTATCACAAACGGTACGGCAAATGCAAGTATGATGTAAAGGTTGTTGGAAAAAAAGCCCTTAACTCCGCTTTTCCTGCGCAAATCGGGAGCTTTTTTCAACGCTTTAGCATTTGACATATAAAGTAAACCTCCATTATCTGTAATTAGTTTAAGCAGATAAATTTAAGAACACAAAGATTCCCATAAAATCAACCACTATATTTTACCATAGAATAATCATTTGGTAAATATAAATCAAACAAAATGTTGCACAAAATAAACGGCGAATTTTTATGGAAACACTGATTAAATCGTTTGTGCATATTGCGCCGTCAGATTTTTTGTCAGGTTGTACAAACAAACCGCAAAGATTGTCTGCTTTTTATTAAGCGTTTTTATTGATCCGTCGGTTCAGCGCAGACGCTCTGAGCGTCGGGCAAGCTTTCTTCCGATGAATTACTGCGGTTTTTCTTAACCGTATCCGCAGAAAGCTCAAACCAAAATGTGCTGCCCTTGCCAAGCGTACTCCTTACACCGTAATGAGCCTTGTGCGAATCAAGTATTCCCTTCACGATAGAAAGTCCGAGTCCCGAGCCGATAACGCCCCTCTTGTGCTCCCTGTCAACCTTATAGTATCTTTCCCAAATATCCTTGAGCTTATCGGCAGGAATTCCCTCACCGTGATCCGTAACCGACACTGTTACCTTCTTGCCCTTTACCTTTTGCTCTACAATAACCGTTTTATCTTCTCCGCAATGATTTATTGCATTGTTAATCAGGTTATATATTACCTGTGAAATTCTAAGCTCATCGGCATTTACCCAGACCTTTTCCGAACAAAGGAAGCTTATTGTGTAACCGTACTGCTCAGTAAGCTTTGAATAGCGTTGAAATATTGCCGAGAAGCTGTCTGTCAGGCAGAATCTTTTGTTTTCAGGCTGTACTGCGCCCGACTGCAGCTTTGAAAGATCAAGAAGGTCATTAACAAGCGTAGAAAGCCGGGTTGCCTCGTCAATTATAATCTGGACATTTTCGGGGGTGTTCTCTCCGGGAAGGTCACGCATAACCTCTGCATAGCCCGTAATCATTGTAAGAGGCGTTCTTAAGTCGTGAGAAATATTGGCAATAAGCTCCCTTTGCAGCTTTTCGGTAGCCGCAAGCTCGGTTTTTGCGTAGTTTAGCGTATTGTTCAGCTCCTCAACCTCCAGATAGCCCTTTGCGCTGAATTCAACATCATAGTTTTTCCTTGCAAGCTCCTTTGCCGAGCCATTGGTTTTTGAAATAGGTCTGGCAATTTTATAGCTTGCATAGATTGAGAAAAATACAGACAACATAATAAAGACGATTGAAACTATCAGCATTTGATCCTTCATTATCTCGATGCTGTTGCCCAAAGGAGAGATAGATGAGGTGACAAGCAAAAAGCACTCGCTGTCGTTACCGAACCTGATAATGTCGCAGTAAATCATATTCTGTATTTTGTCCGGGTTGTCTTTGTCTATAAAATGAAGCTTTGCCTGAGGCATGTCTGCGCTCGCTTCCGCCCCGAAATATTTGTTATAGCTAAGCTGGGCAAACTGACTTACGGGACTGCTTATAACACCCATATAATTGCCGCCGTTTTGCTCTGCCTTGGTGTAATATCTGTATATATCGTGATATTTCAGCGAAAGTCTTGTTGAAGGATTGTCGTACTCACTGATATAAATAAGGTCGTAAAGTGAGTCCGTGGTGTCATAGACATAAACCGAAAGCTGATTATCCCTTGAAATATTTTCAATGGTGCTGCGGATATTCTTGTTTTCCTGAATGGAACGGGATATTATATCGGAATTTTTTTCAACCTGAGCCGATTTTGTCATTGTATAAAAGCCTTCAAGAAAAAAAGACTGAAAAAGCCACAGGATAATCAGAATTATTCCGCCGAACAGCAAAAAGTAACAAAACAGCTTAAACTTCAGCGGAATGAGTTTTCTACTAAAGCGTTTCAAATCTGTAGCCCACCCCTCTGAGCGTCACAATGCATTTACTGTACTCTCCCAGACTCTTTCTCAACAGCTTTATGTGTGTATCAAGAGTTCTTTCGTCTCCGAAGAAATCATAGCCCCATACCTCGCTGATGAGCTTTTCTCTGGTCAGGGCAAGTCCCTTGTTCTTTACCATATAGAAAAACAGCTCATACTCCTTAGGAGTCATATCTACCCTTTTTCCGTCAATGCTCACAATTCGGGCAGAGAAATCAACAACCAAGCCCTGATACTCAAAAACATCTTTCTTAGCAGTGCCGCCGTCAGCTTTACCGTTTGTCCTTTTTATTACGGCGTTTACTCTCATCATCAGCTCCTTTGGAGAAAACGGCTTTACCACATAGTCGTCGCTGCCAAGCTCAAAGCCGTGAATTTTATCATATTCCTCTCCCCTTGCCGACAGCATAATAATGGGAGTGGAGCTGAATTTGCGAATTTCACGGCAGGCTGAAAAGCCGTCAAGCTCAGGCATCATAACATCCATTATGATAAGGTCGAAGCTTTGCCTGCGGCACACCTCTATAGCCTGCATTCCGTCAACCGCTTCTTCCACAGTATGCCCCTCAAATTCGGCATATTTCCGGATAATTTGTCTGATTCTGAATTCGTCATCTACTACAAGCAGCTTGCTCATACGATCACTCCTTTATTAAAATGCATAGGTTTCATTTTGAGAACCTCTATAAATCAAAATATTCGTTGTCATTATATCATATTTTATAAGATATTGAAATACCGATAAAAAAGTTTTATAATAATAGAACCAAGTGTTTTAAGGGGAATTATTATGGATATAAGACAGATAAAATCCGAGGAAATTACAGCCGCTGTTAAAAAGCTGTTTTTAAGCTGCAATTATTTTATAGGCGAGGATATTATGTGCGCCTTGGAAAACGCTCGCAGGCAGGAACAGTCTGAGGTGGGCAAAAGCGTTTTGGCGCAGATTATTGAAAACGATAAAATTGCCGCTGCCGAGGAAATACCGCTGTGTCAGGACACCGGAATGGCAATTCTGTTTGTTGAATACGGCGACAGGGTAGTTGTTGAAGGCAAAAGCTTTGAGGACGCCGTAAACGAGGGCGTCCGTCAGGCATATTCCGACGGTTATCTCAGAAAAAGTGTTGTAAGCGACCCTGTGTTTGACCGCACAAATACCAAGGACAACACCCCTGCCGTTATTCATACAAGAATCGTAAGCGGAAATACAATAAGGATTACTGCCGGAGGAAAGGGCTTCGGCAGCGAAAATATGTCTGCAATCAAGATGGTTACTCCTTCATACGGAGTTGAGGGAGTAAAGCAGTTTATTCTTGACACCGTACGAAATGCAGGCCCGAACCCCTGTCCTCCCATAGTAGTGGGAGTCGGAATCGGCGGAACCTTTGAGCGTGCTGCTCAGCTTGCAAAAAAAGCAACCTTCCGTCCGATTGACACCTGTCACCCCGACGAAAGATATGCAAGCCTTGAAAAAGAGCTGCTTGAAAAAATAAACAAAATGGGCTTCGGGCCGGCAGGACTCGGCGGAAGCACAACTGCAATCGGAGTGAATATTGAAACCGCACCCACGCACATTGCAGGTATGCCGGTAGCAGTAAACATCTGCTGCCACGCAGCAAGACACGCAAGCACTGAAATCTGAGGAAACACTGAATAAATCACACTTAAAAGCTATTTGCACAAACGATTTAATCAGTGTTTTCCTAAGAAAACGGAGGATATTATGACTAAAAAAATCACACTTCCTATCACAGACAGCGATATACGAAACCTAAAAGCAGGCGACAGCGTTTTGCTCAGCGGAAGTATTATAACCGGCAGAGACGCTGCCCACAAAAGACTTTTTGAGCTTATACAGCAGGGAAAGGAATTGCCTGTAAAGCTTAAAGGTGAGATTATTTATTATGTAGGGCCTGCTCCTGCAAAGCCCGGCTATGCGGTAGGTCCGGCAGGCCCCACCTCAAGCTACAGAATGGACAAATATGCCCCTGCTCTGCTTGACCTTGGACTGAAGGGTATGATTGGAAAGGGCGCAAGAAACAAGGCGGTAATTGACTCTATTGTAAAAAACGGCTGTGTATATTTTGCCGCAATCGGCGGTGCAGCTGCGCTCATTGCAAAGAGCATTAAAAGCGAGGAGCTGCTGTGCTATGAGGATTTGGGAACCGAGGCTGTAAGAAGATATACCGTTGAGGATTTTCCCTGCATTGTAGCCATCGACTGTCAAGGCAATAATGTGTACGAAACCGAGCCGAAAAAATACTGTAGGGAATAATCCGGAGGTTTAAAGTGATTAAGGGAGCCGTTTTTGATATGGACGGCCTGATGTTTGACACAGAAAGGCTTGTATACGAATCGTGGCAGACTATGATGACAAAATCAGGCTATGAATATAATCTTGATATCTTCAAAAACACCATAGGGCTTCGTATTGACGAGGCTCATAAGTATTACAAATCAATTTACGGCGAGGACTTTGATTATCCTCCGTTAAGACAAAAATGCCGAGAGCTTTTTATGAAACGCATTGAATCAGAGGGTGTGCCGATAAAAAAGGGGCTTGTACAGCTGCTTGAATATCTAAGGGAAAATAATGTAAAAACAGCGGTTGCAACCTCAACCTCTGCTCAGACCGCCCACCAAATTATTAAAATGGCAGGAGTCTATGATTTTTTTGACGATATCATTTGCGGAACCGATGTTAAATACGGAAAACCGCACCCGGAAATTTTTCTGACAGCCGCAAAAAGGCTGGAGCTTTTCCCCTGTGACTGCGTTGCCTTTGAGGACAGCATAAACGGAATAAAATCGGCATATGCGGCAAAAATGAAGACAGTTATGGTGCCTGATTATCTTCAGCCTACCGAGGAGGAGCTGCCGATGATAAGCTTTTTGTGCAGCGACCTTTCCGAGGCTGTTAATTATATAGCAGAACTGTGAAGTATATATGATATATTAACAAAAACAGATATGCATAAATTGAATCAATACTTCTTTTTTTATCCATATGTGAATAACAATATTCCGTTACCGAATAGAATTATCCCAATTTAGATAATTCGGCATAACAACGGGTATTGCCTAAATACTGCATTATGTTATACAATATATGCATAACACAAGTTATACCCACCTCTCAGCCGACAAAACAGCCACCGAGCTGTTAACCGTCTGAAAAGCTAAAAGAATGAAAGGGAATCAAAATGCAGCTATATAAAAACTTTGTCAATGAAACTTTTGATGAAAACGGCAATCTGCTCAGCCTTGAGCTTGATTTTCCGGAAAACTATAACTTCGGCTACGATGTAGTGGACAAGATGGCGCAGCTCGCCCCGGATGATACGGCGGTTGTGTGGACAAACCCGGATAAGGAGGAAAAGATTTTCACCTTTTCCGATATCAGCAGATTAAGCAATAAGGCGGCAAATGTCTTTAAAGCTCACGGAATCGGAAAGGGCGACAAGGTTTTAGTTATTCTGAAAAGAAATTACGAGTATTGGTATGTAGCTCCCGCTCTGCACAAGCTCGGCGCTATAATCATTCCCGCTACTCATCTTCTCACCCAGAGCGATATTTCATACCGCATCAAGGTAGGCGAAATCAAGGCGGCTGTATGTACCCCCGACGATAATACTGCGGAGGATCTTGTTGCAGTTGCTTCACAGCCTAACACTCTTGAAACAGTGTTTTTGTGCAGAAGAAAGCTTTTCGGCACAGTAGACTTTACCGCAGAGGTTGAAGCTGCAGACGACAGGCTTGAGCGTGTTGACACGAAGGCTGATGAGCCTGTTATGATATATTTCACCTCAGGTACTACGGGATATCCGAAGGCGGTAGAGCACAATCACTCTTATTCCTTAGGACATATTGTTACGGCTAAATACTGGCAGTGCGTTAAGGAAAAAGGACTTCATCTTACTGTTGCCGAGACAGGCTGGGCGAAGGCCTCCTGGGGCAAAATCTACGGTCAGTGGCTGTGCGGCTGCGCAGTAATGGTGTATGATTTTGAAAAATTCTCTCCCGGCAAGCTGTTAAGAATTATGGAAAAATATAAGGTGACATCGTTCTGTGCACCTCCCACCGTATACAGGTATTTTATCAAGCGAGGTATGGACAAGTACGACCTTAGCTCGCTTGAGCATATTTCAACCGCAGGCGAAGCTCTTAACATTGAAGTATTTGATAAGGTTTATGAACAAACCGGACTTCGCATTATGGAGGGCTTCGGTCAGACCGAGTCAACTCTTATGCTTGCAAATCTTAAGGGTTCAACTCCAAAGCCGGGTTCAATGGGCAAGCCAACACCGCTGTATGATATTCATATTGTTGACAGCGAAGGCAAACAGGTGGGTCCCAACGAGACCGGCGAGATATGCGTATTCCCCCGTGAGGGCAAAAAGCAGTATGGAATCTTTATGTCTTACTACGGCGACAAAAAGCTTTACGAAAATGTATGGCGAGGCGGAATCTATCACACGGGCGACACAGCATACCGTGACGAGGACGGTTACTATTGGTATGTAGGCAGAGCAGACGATCTTATCAAAACAAGAGGCTTCAGAGTAGGTCCCTTTGAGGTTGAAAATGTTATAATGCAATATCCGAATGTTTTGGAATGTGCCGTAATCGGTGTTCCCGACAAGGACAGAGGTCAGGCTATCAAGGCAATCGTTAAGCTTGCCGACGGAGTACAGCATGACAAGACCACTGAAAATGAAATCAAAACCTTCTGCAACAAGCGTATGGCTTCCTACAAGTGGATTCAATATCTTGAAATCGTTGATGAGTTCCCGAAAACTATCAGCGGAAAAATTAAAAGAAATACCCTTCGTGAGAATTCAAGTAATTGATGATTGATGCTGTTAATACAAATATTGGTAAACAAAAACTGCCGCAAGCTCAAAAGGAGCTTTTGCGGCAGTTTTTTTCGTAATAAAAAGGATAATTATCTGTCGGTTCGGGATTTACATAAACAGATATTTCATCGTTCTCATAAACAGATTCACCTTTAATTATCGGCTTATCCTCGTCATGAGAATGGTTATCCTCTGTATGTTAATAAACCGTTTATGTATTTGTGCCGTAAAAGGCACTTTGCGCAAAAGGCTTGTCTGCAAGGCTCAGCCGACGGCTCATTATCGCTTGTCAAGAGGTATATATTTTTTCTCATCCGAAATGCTCATATATGCAGGACGGATAATCTTTCCGCCGTTTACAAGCTCCTCAAGGCGGTGTGCGCTCCAGCCGGCAATTCGGGCAGTAGCAAACAGCGGGGTATAAAGCTCGCTGGGAATATCAAGCATACTGTAAAGCAGTCCGCTGTAGAAATCAACATTTGAAGCAACGCCCTTGTAAATCTTCCTCTTTTTGCCGATAACTTGGGGTGCAAGCTTTTCCACCTTTTCGTAAAGCTTAAATTCTCTTTCATATCCCTCAACCTCGGCAAGCTTCTTTACCGAGCCTTTCAGAATTACCTGACGGGGATCCGAAATGGTGTAAACCGCATGTCCCATTCCATAGATAAGGCCTTTTCTGTCAAAAGCCTGCTTATCAAGCAGCTTTTCAAGATATGCTGAGATTTCCTCCTCATCGTCCCAATCTCTCACATTTTTCTTCATATCCTCAAACATATAATAAACCTTAACATTAGCTCCGCCGTGCTTAGGTCCCTTGAGAGAAGCAAGCGCCGCTGCAATAGCTGAGTATGTGTCGGTACCCGACGAGGTTACTACATGGGTTGTGAAGGTTGAGTTGTTTCCGCCGCCGTGCTCCATATGAAGAATAAGAGCCATATCAAGCACCTTTGCCTCAAGATGAGTGTATTTTCTGTCGGGACGCAGAAGCGACAAAATAACCTCTGCCGTTGACATTGACGGCTCAGCACGGTGGATATACAGACTTTTGTCACGCAGATAATGATTGTATGAATGGTAGCCGTAAACCGAAAGCATCGGGAACACCGAAATAAGCTGAATTGATTGTCTTAACACATTGTTAAGCGAAATATCGTTGGGATTTTTGTCATAGCAGAACAGCGTAAGCACACTTCTTGCGATAGAGTTCATCATATCCTCGCTGGGTGCCTTTAAAATTACATCACGCACAAAATTCTGCGGCAGAGTTCTGTACTGCACAAGCAAATTCCTAAAGCTCTTCAGCTCCTCGCTGTTCGGCATTTCACCAAACAAGAGAAGGTAAACAACCTCTTCAAATCCGAATCTGTCGTCTGCAACAATGCCATCTATGATGTCATTTACATTATATCCTCTGTAATAAAGCTCACCCTCACAGGGCACTACCTTTCCGTCTACTATTTTGTTTTGCTTAATAGTTGAAATATCGGTAAGTCCCGTAAGAACACCCTTTCCGTCAAGATCACGCAGACCTCTCTTGACATCATACTTCTTGTAAAGCTCCGTGTCGATAACCGAGTTTGCTTCCATCTTTGAGGCAAGGACATTAATCTCCGGTGTTATGTCCGAATACTCACGAATTGGCATTAAATCACTCCCTGTTCTTTTTGGCTTGATTACATCAAAATGTATTACAATTTATTATACACAATGCTATTATACCATATTTATTTATAATTGAAAAGAGATATTTATCCAAAAAATGTCACTGTGCTTATGAATCGCCTTTTGTTTCGGAAAAGCTCAGTCTGTGCTGCGACTGCTATATACCGTATTTTTTCAGGTCAACCCTGCCGTTTTTCACCTCAACGCCCTCCGATTCAAGCAGCTCCCTCTGACGCTTTTCTCCGCCGAAGGCGAATCCGGGTGCAAGCCTGCCTTGGGCATTTACC
Organism: uncultured Ruminococcus sp.; assembly: GCA_945607165.1. Classification (GTDB taxonomy): domain Bacteria; phylum Bacillota; class Clostridia; order Oscillospirales; family Acutalibacteraceae; genus Ruminococcoides. The sequence goes on from CALYYZ010000007.1 coordinate 12,564, forward strand.
ACCCTGTGGCAAGGAATAATACCCGGCAGGGGATTATTGTGCAGTGCATTTCCGACTGCTCTTGCATAGAACCTGTTGCCGGCAAGTGCCGCTATCTGACCATAGGTTGCTACCCTGCCGCAGGGAATAGAACTGACAGCGTCATAAATACGCTCATACACTGTTTTTTCATTCGTCATTTCCGCACTCATCTTCGTCTGCTTCCTTACAGATTGTTTCAGGAATATCTTCCTTATTGAGTCTGTTTTCCTCTTGGATTCTGTCGATAATGTAATTGATACTTTCGGCTTCCTTAACGCTTTTGTCATTGCCGGTCAGAATCCTGACAATCACTATTATTTCATCAAAAAACACAAGGGCAACGAGAGCTATCAGTATCAGCAGACCCCAAGGAGAAAGAAATACCTCGTATACAACATTGAGAAACGACAGCTTGCACAGCATAATACCCTTTATTCTGTCGGCGCTCATTGGCTCGTCGGGGATATCATTTGCTGTTCCCTTGGTCTGAAGCATAAGCCTTCCGTTTTCATACTTTGGGGCAACAATTATCTTGTGAGTAATTATTTTTCCCTCTGTTGCGCCGCTTCCCCGAAAGGAGATTATATCCCCGACCTTTAAATCCTCGGGATTATCCACCGCCTTGTCCAATATCACATCGCCCACTGACAGCTCCGGCTCCATACTTCCGCTTGATACACGGAAGATTGAATAACCGAAAATCACCGGAGTTTCTCCGTTTATACGGGAAACAAAAAATATTATCATCATTAAAACCAATACTGTTATCAGCAACCAGCATAAAATGTTCTTAACCGTTTTTAAGGTCTTGAATACAGAGGATTTTTTCACTTTAATTTTCTCCGATACTTTAATTACGGCAACCTGCCACAATATAAGTATAATAAATTATTTTGATAAACACAAGAGAATTTTTTACATATCATACTAAATTTTTTGGTGCTGTCACAGAGCTATTTTACCTCAAAATCAGTATATTTTTTGTCGGTATTTCTGTATGTGCTCATTTTATCAGCCAAAGGCTGATTCACCTCAAATTCACTGCCTGCGAGTATCTTTTTGTTGCATTTGCAATGACGGCTATGTTATAATGCAGGCAGGATGATTCTGTTTAGAAGGCGGTGGAAATTAATTGAAAAATTTTGTTGAGTGTATGACTGAGGCTCATCTCGAAAAGCTGAGAAAGCAGTTATTGTTTTCCGGACTCAGCGAACACGAAATTTTTATGTTTATACAGTTCGCAAATCCCAAATATTTGAATCTGCATTCGGGGAAAACGATACAAATAGCAAGAGAATACAGCCATATGACGGCTGTTATTTTTTCCGGCAGAGCATACATATATAATGTTGACTATGAGGGCAACAAGGGACTGCTCAAGACAATTAACGAAAACGAAAACAGCGGAACGCTGTACGCTATGTTTGACTACAGCAACACCCTTGTTGAATTTACCGCAACCGAGGACACCGAAATTCTCTTTATCTCTCCCGAAAACCTCTTTATTGCAGATAAAAATCTGGCTGTTATTCAGCACAAAATCCTTGCAAATCTTGTCGCTTCTCAAAGGGAGATTTTTTTGGAGATAACTGAGCATATCTCCTGTCTTTCACGAAGGTCTATTCGTGATAAGCTGATTCGCTTTCTCAAAATTTGCTGCGACAAAAATCACTCCTACAGCTTTGAAATCAAATACACCCGTGAGGAGCTTGCAAATTATCTTGCAGTTGACCGCAGCGCCCTGTCACGGGTTATGGGAGAGCTGAAGTCCGAAGGAATTATTGACTTTGAGCGCAACCGTTTCACTGTTGTTGACCCAAAGGCATTTAAGGCCGTGCCGCACAACTATGATATACGGATTACCAAGTCAGACTTTTTGTCCGGCTGAGCAATATGTAAAAACGAGTTAATCAATATTTCCATAAATTATGCCTTATTCGCCCACAATAAGGCGGCATAGCTTCTCAGGCAGTCACTGCTTTTCGATTTCAATTTGTGGGAGGAAAGGTTTGCAATTATTATGAGTATTGTTGAAATATTTATCCTTGCCGTAGGTCTGTCAATGGATGCATTCGCCGTTTCAATTTGCAAGGGACTGTCCGTAAGAAAGCTCTATCCTCGGCACAGCCTGATCACCGGACTGTACTTCGGAGGATTTCAGGCGGGTATGCCGCTTATCGGCTACTTTTTAGGCACACAGTTTAAGTCGCTTATTACAAGCATTGACCACTGGATAGCGTTTATCCTGCTCGGACTTATCGGAGCAAATATGATAAGAGAGTCTTTCGGCGAGCCTGACGAGCTAAACGATTCCTTCTCACCGTCAACAATGCTGCCTCTTGCCATTGCGACAAGTATTGACGCACTTGCCGTAGGCGTTACCTTTGCCTTTCTGAATGTAAATGTTGCGTCGCCCGTCAGCATAATCGGAATAACAACCTTTATTCTTTCTGCGGCGGGTGTGAGGATAGGTAATGTTTTTGGGGCAAAATTCAAATCAAAGGCAGAGCTTGCCGGAGGTATTGTTCTTGTGCTGATAGGAATTAAGATTCTTATTGAGCATCTGTTTTTCTCATAATGCTTTCACAGTCGAGCACCACGACTTTCTATTGAAGGATTACAGCAGATATTATACTGATTCCCGATAGAGATTAAACCGAATTTTATTTAGATTTTTATATATACAAAACCCGAAGCAGCTCTTTTACTGCTTCGGGTTTTCGCCGTTAAGGCTTTGTAATTAAATTTTACTCTGCCGAATCCTCAGTAAAGATAAATTCTTCGGTGCTGTTTTCAGATGAAAAATCAGCTTTGTCAGGCTCTTGTGCAGGATTATCTGCATTTTCATCTGTGACACTGCTCTCCTGCTCGGCTGCGGGAGAATTGCTCTCAAGCTTAACACCGGCATATCTTCTCATACCGGTACCGGCAGGAATAAGCTTTCCGATACATACATTTTCCTTTAGACCTACAAGCGGATCAACCTTGCCCTTGATAGCGGCGTCGGTAAGAACTCTTGTTGTTTCCTGGAAGGAAGCGGCGGAAAGGAAGCTGTCGGTAGCAAGAGCCGCCTTGGTTATACCAAGCAGCAACTGAGTAAAGGTTGCCTCACGAAGTCCCTCTTCACCGGCTGCGATACGCTTTTTGATTTCTTCGTTTTCAGCAAGAACCTCGTTCTTGTCGTAGGTCTGGCCGGACATAAAGCCGGTATCTCCTGCGTCATCAACCTTAACCTTGCGCATCATCTGACGAACAATAACCTCAATATGCTTATCGTTGATTTCAACACCCTGCAAGCGATAGGTGCTCTGAACCTCTGAAATGAGGTAGTTCATTACAGCCTCTGCGCCGAGAATATCAAGAATATCGTGCGGATTCACTGCACCGTCGGTAATCTTGTCACCCTTTTTAATCTGCTGACCGTCAGTAACCTTAACATGGAAGCCGAAGGGAATCAGATATGTTCTCTCATCGCCTGTTTCCTTGTTATAAATTACGGCATGGCGAGCATTTTTGATTTCTTCAAAGCGAACCTCACCGTCAATTTCACTGATAATTGCCAAGCTCTTGGGCTTACGAGCCTCAAACAGCTCTTCTACTCTCGGCAGACCCTGTGTGATATCTTCGGCAGAAGCAACACCGCCGGTGTGGAAGGTTCTCATTGTGAGCTGTGTACCCGGCTCACCGATAGACTGAGCTGCGATAATACCCACAGCTTCACCAACGGTAACAGGCTGACGGTTTGCAAGGTTTGCGCCGTAGCACTTGCGGCAGGCACCGTGCTTTGCACGACAGGAAAGAACGGAACGAATCTTGATGCTTTCAACACCGGAGTTGACGATGATGTCAGCCTCTTTGTCGCCCATCATAACATCCTTTGAAACAAGCACATTTCCGTTAGAATCGCAGAAATCGTCAAGCAGATAACGACCGATGAGACGCTCGTGGAGTCCCTCGATAACATTTGTCTCGCTTGCTTTGATATCAAAGATTTCAAGTCCCTCTGTTGTTCCGCAGTCGTCCTCACGGATAATAACCTCCTGTGATACATCAACAAGGCGGCGGGTGAGGTAACCCGAGTCGGCGGTACGAAGCGCAGTATCCGCAAGACCCTTACGGGCACCACGAGAGGAGATGAAGTATTCCAAAATATTAAGACCTTCACGGTAGTTTGCACGAATGGGAATTTCGATTGTTTTACCCGAGGTATTTGCAATAAGACCACGCATACCTGCAAGCTGACGAATCTGGCTCATACTACCACGGGCACCGGAATCCGCCATCATAAAGATAGGATTGTAGCGGTCAAGATTCTTTTGAAGTGCGTCGGTAACATCGTTTGTGGCTCTTTCCCAAATTCGGAGAATTTCGCTGTAACGCTCCTCATTTGAACGCAGACCCATCATATATTCATCACGGATAAGGTCAACCTCTTCCTCTGCCTTGCGAATAATCTCCTTCTTTGCAGGAGGAATAACAGCGTCGCATACGGCAACGGTGATTGCACCCTGAGTTGAATACTTATAGCCCTGTGCCTTGATATCGTCAAGAAGCACGCTCGTCTTTGCTGTGCCGTGTTTCTTGATACATTTGTCTATAATCTTCTTGAGTCCCGATTTACCTACAAGGAAATCAACCTCAAGCTTAAATCTGTTTTCGGGAAGGCTTCTGTCCACAAAGCCCAAATCCTGAGGAATGGGGTTGTTAAATATTATCTTACCGATTGTTGTTTCAACAAGGGCAGATTCAATTTTGCCGTCAACCTCCTCCTCAAAGCGAACCTTGATTTTGGAATGAAGCTCAATGACGCCTGTCTGATAAGCCATCATTGCCTCGTTGACATCTCTGAACACCTTGCCTTCGCCACGCTCGCCGTCCTTATCAAGAGTAAGATAGTACGAACCGAGAATCATATCCTGTGTGGGAACGGCAACGGGCTGTCCGTCCGAGGGCTTTAGCAGGTTGCCTGCTGCAAGCATAAGGAATCTTGCCTCTGCCTGAGCCTCGGCTGAAAGCGGTACATGCACAGCCATCTGGTCGCCGTCAAAGTCAGCGTTATATGCCGTACAAACAAGAGGATGAAGCTTTAAGGCTCTGCCCTCTACCAGCACAGGCTCAAATGCCTGAATACCAAGTCTGTGAAGCGTTGGAGCACGGTTAAGAAGTACGGGGTGTCCTTTGATTACAACCTCAAGTGCGTCCCATACATTATCCTTTGCTCGCTCAACCGCTTTTCTTGCAGATTTAATGTTCTGCTCCTCGCCTTTGTCAACAAGACGCTTCATTACGAAGGGCTTAAACAGCTCAAGAGCCATCTCCTTAGGCAGACCGCACTGATACATCTTAAGCTCAGGACCTACAACGATAACCGAACGGCCGGAGTAGTCAACACGCTTTCCGAGAAGATTCTGACGGAAGCGTCCTTGCTTACCCTTGAGCATATCGGACAGCGACTTGAGCGCACGGTTGTTGGGGCCTGTTACAGGTCTGCCTCTTCTGCCGTTGTCGATAAGAGCGTCAACGGACTCCTGAAGCATTCTCTTTTCATTGCGGATAATAATTTCAGGCGCTCTCAGCTCTAAAAGCTTTTTAAGTCTGTTATTTCTGTTAATAACACGGCGATAGAGGTCGTTGAGGTCGGATGTTGCAAAACGACCGCCGTCAAGCTGAACCATAGGACGAATATCAGGCGGAATTACCGGAATTACATCAAGTATCATCCACTCCGGACGGTTATGCGACATTCTGAAGCTTTCAACAACATCCAAACGCTTCAAAAGACGAACTCGCTTCTGTCCCGAAGCACTTTCAAGACTTTCCTTAAGCTCTGCCGAAAGTGCGTCAAGGTCAATCTCTTCAAGCAGCTTTTTTATGGACTCGGCGCCCATTCCTGCCTCAAAGTCATCGTCATATTTTTCTCTCATCTCATTGTACTCAGTTTCAGAAAGGCACTGAAGCTTTGTAAGGTCACGGCAGTCACCGGGATCCGTTACAATATATTGAGAGAAATAGAGTACATTTTCAAGGTGCTTGGGAGAAATATCAAGCATTAGGGCAATTCTTGAGGGGATGCCCTTAAAATACCAGATGTGCGACACCGGAGCTGCAAGCTCAATGTGTCCCATACGCTCACGCCTAACCTTAGCCCTTGTAACCTCAACACCGCAGCGATCGCAGATCTTGCCCTTGAAACGGATTCTCTTGTACTTTCCGCAGTGGCACTCCCAGTCCTTTGTAGGGCCGAAAATACGCTCGCAGAACAAGCCGTCACGCTCGGGCTTTAGTGTGCGGTAGTTTATTGTTTCAGGCTTTTGAACCTCTCCGTACGACCATTCTCTGATCTGCTCAGGGGAAGCAAGACCGATTTTTATTGAATCAAAAACATTGTTGTCTATCATTTTACTTCCTCCTTACATTTCTTCCATGTCAAAGTCATCAAAATCGAAGAACTCATCGGCATTTTCCTCGTCGGGCAGGCTTTCGTCAAACATATTGCCTTCTTCTCCGCCTTCATCAAGGGTATATCCGTCCATAGAGGTCATAATTGAGTCTTCGTCAAAGCTGGTTGCAACAGCATCTGCAATGTCCTCGTCCTCTTCAAACTTCTGCTTAATGTCAATTTCCTCGCCCTGAGCATCAAGCACACGGACATCAAGTGAAAGTGACTGCAGCTCTTTTATAAGAACTCTGAACGATTCCGGAATACCCGGAGCAGGAATATTCTGTCCCTTTACGATTGCCTCATAGGTCTTAACACGACCAACGGTGTCGTCGGACTTAACTGTGAGTATTTCCTGAAGTGTATAAGCTGCGCCGTAAGCCTCAAGCGCCCAAACTTCCATTTCTCCGAAACGCTGACCGCCGAACTGAGCTTTACCGCCCAGAGGCTGCTGAGTAACAAGAGAGTAAGGACCGGTGCTTCTTGCGTGGATTTTTTCATCTACCAAGTGATGCAGCTTTAAGTAGTACATATAACCAACGGTAACAGGATTATCGAAACGCTCGCCTGTTCTGCCGTCTACAAGCCAGGTCTTGCCGTCCTCACTGTAGCCTGCGTCCTTAAGAGCAGTAAAGATATCCTGCTCGTGCGCTCCGTCGAATACGGGAGTCATAATCTTCCAGCCAAGAGCCTTAGCCGCATAGCCGAGATGAACCTCAAGCACCTGACCGATGTTCATACGGGAAGGTACGCCCAAGGGGTTTAGTACTATATCAAGCGGAGTACCGTCGGGCAGGAAGGGCATATCCTCAACCGGGAGGATTCTCGATACAACACCCTTGTTACCGTGACGGCCTGCCATCTTATCGCCAACGCTTATCTTGCGTTTGAGCGCAAGGTAAACTCTTACAACCTTATTTACACCGGGCTGAAGCTCGTTTCTGCTGTCAGCTCGTGTAAACACCTTAACATCGACAACTGTTCCACATTCACCGTGGGGCACTCTCAGAGAAGTATCTCTTACCTCTCTTGCCTTCTCACCGAAGATAGCTCTGAGCAGTCTTTCCTCAGCTGTAAGCTCGGTTTCACCCTTAGGAGTAACCTTACCTACAAGGATATCGCCTGCCTTAACCTCGGAGCCTATCTGAATGATACCGTCCTCATCAAGATACTTAAGAGCGTCCTCGCTGACATTCGGAATTTCTCTTGTGATTTCCTCGGGGCCGAGCTTTGTGTCTCTTGCCTCGGTGTTATGCTCTTCAATATGGATAGATGTATATACATCGTCACGAACAATTTTTTCGTTAATCAGTACGGCGTCCTCGTAGTTGTAGCCCTCCCAGGTCATAAAGCCGATAAGGGCGTTTTTACCGAGAGCTATTTCGCCGTTTTCTGTTGCAGGACCGTCAGCAAGAACCTCTCCCTTTTTAACACGCTGACCTCTTTCAACAATGGGGTGCTGGTTGATGCAGGTGCCCTGGTTTGAGCGAAGGAACTTGATAACCTCAAAGTCCTGAACCCTGCCGGAATCGTATTGCACACGGATATTGCGAGCGTCCACGCTCATTACAACACCGTCCTCTTCGGCAAGTATACATACGCCTGAGTCAGTACCTGCCTTGTACTCCATTCCTGTGCCCACAATAGGAGCCTCAGAACGAAGAAGCGGAACTGCCTGACGCTGCATGTTTGCACCCATCAGCGCACGGTTTGCGTCATCATTCTCAAGGAAGGGAATCATTGCCGTTGCAACGGAAACAACCATCTTAGGCGATACATCCATATAATCGAATCTGTCGGGCGGAAGCTCGACAAACTCGTCAAGATATCTGCCTACTACTCTTGAATTCACAAATCTGCCGTTTTCATCAAGCGGCTCGTTTGCCTGAGCAACATAGTAATTATCCTCGACATCGGCTGTCATATAAACAACCTCGTCGGAAACTATGCCTGTTTCCTTATCAATCTTACGGAAGGGAGCCTCAACAAAGCCGTATTTATTAATTCTTGCAAAAGAAGCAAGATATGAGATAAGACCGATGTTAGGTCCTTCAGGGGTTTCGATAGGACACATTCTGCCGTAGTGGGTGTAGTGAACATCTCGAACCTCAAATCCAGCACGGTCACGGGAAAGACCGCCGGGACCAAGTGCTGACAAACGACGCTTATGCGTAAGCTCTGCAAGCGGGTTTGTCTGATCCATAAACTGTGACAGAGGAGAAGATCCGAAAAACTCCTTGATAGCCGCAGTAACGGGACGAATATTTATCAGCGAATTAGGTGAAAGAGAATCCATATCCTGAGATTGGGTGGTCATTCTCTCTCTTACAACTCTTTCAAGCCTTGAAAAACCGATTCTGAACTGATTCTGAAGAAGCTCGCCCACACAACGGATTCTTCTGTTGCCCAAATGGTCGATATCGTCGGTATTGCCTACACCGTGAGCAATACAGTTGAGGTAGTTAATAGTAGCAAAAATATCCTCAACGGTTATGTGATTAGGCACAAGCTCTGCTGCTCGCTCTCTGAGCATTGCTTTAAGCTCATCCTCGTCTGAAGCTAAATCGAGAATTTCACAAAGAATATCAAAGCGAACATTCTCCTTGATCTCACACTCAGCCTCAGCGTCAAAGTCAACATAGCATTTAATGTCAACCATTCCATTTGAAATAATTTTTACAACTGAGTCGTCCGCACCCTTTACATAGGCAACAGTTACACCGGCATTTTCAATCTCGAGTGCCTTTTCCTTTGAGATTTTCTCGTCACGCAGTGCCATAACCTCGCCTGTGCGGGGGTTAGCGATAGGCTCGGTTATAACTCTGCCTTCAAGACGGTTTGCAATACCGAGCTTTTTGTTATATTTGTACCTTCCCACCCTTGACATATCATAACGGTTGGGATCAAAGAATAGATTATTAATATGAGTCTGGGCACTCTCTACTGTCGGAGGCTCAGAGGGACGAAGCTTTTTGTAAACCTCAATAAGACCCTCTTCATAATTTGAAGCAGCGTCCTTCTCAATGGTAGCCTTCATTCTCTCGTCATCACCGAAGAAGTCAAGAATTTCAGCGTCACTGCCGAGACCGAGTGCTCTGATGAATGATGTAACCGGAAGCTTACGGTTTTTATCAATTCTGACATAAAACACATCATTAATGTCGGTTTCATATTCAAGCCAAGCACCTCGGTTCGGGATAACCGTGGTGGAATAAAGCTCTTTACCTGTTTTGTCGTGATCCATCTTATAGTAAACGCCGGGACTTCTCACAAGCTGAGAAACAATAACTCGCTCTGCGCCGTTAATAACAAAGGTGCCGCTTGGAGTCATAAGCGGAAAATCGCCCATAAACACATTGCTCTCTTTAATCTCGCCTGTTGACTTGTTGATAAGTCTTGCGGTTACTCTGAGGGCTGCGGAATAGGTTGCGTCTCTGACCTTACATTCAATCACACTGTAGTTGGGATGGTCAACATCAAGAGTGTAATCAATGAAATCGAGAACGAGGTTGTCCTGATAATCGGTGATACCCGATACATCCTTGAACACATCCTTAAGGCCTTCTTCAAGGAACCATCTGTATGACTCCTTTTGAATTTCAATAAGGTTCGGCATCTCAATGACTTCGTCAATTTTGCCAAAGCTCATTCTCTCGGTGTTGCCAAGCTTTACGGGTTTGACATTTACCATAGGCGTATCACTCCTTAAATATTTTACGAAACCGTCGGGAAAAAGACCGGAAAATCATAAACTAAAAAACTTCTTGACACAAAGTGTATTTTATGATAATATCCCTTTGTTGAAAGTTTTTTTGATTTTTTTATCGCTGATATCGGTACATATCCCCATTATGGTACATTTTATTATTCTATATCAGATTAGTCAAGTTGTCAAGGAGATAATAATTGTTTTTTAGAATTTTTTCGTGATTTAGCTGTTTTCTTTAGATTATAATGCTCCCGAAGAATTATTTATCTTCGGGAGCATTTTTTTGCGTATCACGATACACTCGGCAGCGTTTATGTTTTTTAGGATCTGTTTGTTTCCCTAACATTCATTATAGAACCTTTTCCTTTTTTCGGGTTTACCCCAACTATTGACAAATAGCCGAAAAAAGAGCCGCCGAAGCAGCTCTTTAAAATTAAAGCGTAAGATAAATGTTGTCAACCGTGTAGGTCAAGGCAGTCGGACTGTCATTTTTGATGTACCAGTAAACAGATACTTTTGTGGGATTACTTGCATCAACAGCACGATCAATTTTCAGGTTTGTAACAATAGGTA
>CALYYZ010000008.1 GCA_945607165.1 uncultured Ruminococcus sp.
ATACAGCACTAACATTGAGATGGTTGAAGACTTTGCGCGGCTCTTGCCGGTTTTTTTATTTGTGAAATAAAAAGAGAAAAGCTCTAAAAACTGTTTTTTCAGTAACGCTTTAAACACGGCTTATTCCTCCAATTCAAGAAATACGGTTTCAAGCGACTCGTCGCCCTTTACCTCGTCCATTGAACCCGAGACAACAAGCTTTCCGTCCTTGATTATGGCAACCTTGTCGCAAAGCTTTTCGGCAACCTCAAGAACATGGGTGGAAAAGAAAATTGCTCCGCCGTTGTCACAAATTTCACGCATAATTTCCTTTAGTATATGTGCTGCCTTCGGGTCAAGTCCCACAAATGGCTCGTCCATAATTATAAGCTTAGGATTATGAATTAAAGCAGAAATGACAGCCAGCTTTTGCTTCATTCCGTGTGAATAAGCAGAGATAGGCTGAGCAAGGTCATCGGTAATGCCGAAAGCGTCTGCATACTTGCGGATGCGTTCCTCCCTGTCGGCTGCACTCACGCCGAAAATATCGGCAACAAAATTCAGAAACTTGATTCCCGACATATACTCGTAAAGATCCGGGTTATCGGGGATATATGATATCAGTTTTTTACAGCCTACAGGATCAGCCTTTACGGACTTTCCGTCAATCAGAATCTCTCCGGAATCAAACTGCAAAATGCCGACCACGCTTTTTAGCGTTGTGGTTTTTCCTGCGCCGTTATGACCGATAAATCCGTAAATTTCACCCGGCTTGATGTGAAGCGACAGATTATCCACGGCTTTTTTCTCTCCGTAGGTTTTGGTAAGGTTATCAATTCTAAGCATTTGAATATCCTCCGTAATAAAGTTTTTATCTGATAATATTGCTGTTTTTTGAATTGTTCGGGTGCAAGGTTTCTGATTAAGTATGCTCAAAACTGCCGGAAAACGCTTTTTCGGCAAAACAGGCTTATCAATAGACCCGCTTAATCAAAATCTTCGCAGTTACATTTAATTCAGTAAACATTATAAACCTTTTTCAGATATTTGACAATATAGTATTAAAATAATCTAAAAACCACTAAATATATTGGGCTATGCACCGATTTCTCGCAATCGACGCATAGCCCGTATTGTTTAGTCAATATAAGCCTTTGGGAGTTATTTCTTAATCAGCTTTTGTATCTGTCGTTCACGCCCCAATCTCTTCACTTCCTTAACTGTGTTCAAATATTAAACACTGTTCAATTATATGTATATTATATCCGGATACGAAGCATATGTTAATACAAAACGGCTGAGGATTTAATACTAATACTATCAACAGCAAAGACTGCCGCAGAAGCCTGAACTCTACGGCAGTCAGATTTTTTTGGCAAGCTGACGGAAAATATGCAATCAAGCTTTGCCGACAGCTCTCAGTGTGATTTAATCAGTGTTTTCCTATGCATAATGGGGTGATTATTGAATCTCGGTTACTATATACCCCTGATCGGCAACCGCCTGCTTAATCACATCATTAGATATCTCTTTTTCCAGCGTAACGACAGCCGAGCCTGTTTTGTGGCTTACCTCGGCACTTGCCACACCGTCAAGCGCTTCAAGAGCTTTTTTTGTGTGCATCTCGCAGTGCTCACACATCATACCTTCAATTTTCAATGTTTTTTTCATATTCCTTGTCTCCTTTTCTGCTGTGATTATCATTTTATTTTTTGTTTTATTACTCCGTTTGGAGCTATGCAATTTAAAGAAATTCAGACGAAGTGCGTTGGTGACAACGCTAAAGCTGGACAGGCTCATTGCAGCGGCGGCAAACATTGGATTCAGCTGCCAGCCGAGCAAGCCAATAAACACACCGGCAGCCAAAGGAATACCGATAATGTTGTAGATAAACGCCCAAAACAGGTTTTCACGGATATTTCTCAGAGTTGCACGGCTAAGACGAATGGCAGCCGGAACATCGGACAGGCGGCTCTTCATCAGCACAACATCTGCTGCGTCAATGGCAACATCTGCACCGGCACCGATGGCAATGCCTATGTCTGCGCTTGTCAGTGCAGGAGCGTCATTGATTCCGTCACCGACCATAACGACGCTTCCCTTTTTCCTAAGCCTTTGAATCACGCTTTCCTTGCCGTCGGGAAGCACTCCGGCGATTACCTCATCAACGCCTGCCTTTGCCCCTATTGCCTTTGCGGTGCGCTCGTTATCGCCGGTAAGCATAACCACATATATGCCCATATCCTGCATTTCCTTAATTGCAGACGGACTGTCCTCTTTTATGGTATCTGCAACGGCAATTATTCCGCAAAGCTCACCCTCGCAGGCAAAAAACAGGGGTGTTTTTCCCTCCTCGGAGAGTTGCTCGGCTCTTGCTTTTATATCTTCCGTTACCTTAGTATGCTTGCTGATAAACCTATAGCTGCCTGCGTATAATGCCTTTCCGTCAAGGCTGGCGGTCAGTCCGTTTCCGGGCAAAGCCATAAACTGCTCGACCTCGGCAGCCACCGTCCCCTCCTGTTTCGCCTTTTGATTGATTGCCCGTGCCAGCGGATGCTCGCTTTTTTTCTCCAGAGCATAGGCAATCGACAGAAGCTCCGCTTCGCTCCTGCCGTTGAGCGCAAGCATATCCGTAACCCTTGGCTCTCCCTGTGTAATCGTTCCTGTTTTATCCAGCGCAGCAATCTGCGTTTTTCCTGCTTTCTCCAAGGATACAGCTGTTTTGAACAAGATTCCGTTTTTTGCTCCCAATCCGTTGCCGACCATAACGGCTACAGGTGTTGCAAGACCGAGAGCACACGGACAACTGATTACCAACACAGAAATACCCCTTGCCAAGGCAAATCCCGCTGTTTGACCGAGGATAAGCCACGCAATTACGGTTATCACGGAAATTATGATAACGGCGGGAACAAACACAGCCGACACCCTGTCGGCAATCTTGGCTATCGGAGCCTTTGTTGCGGCGGCGTCGCTGACCATCTGAATAATCTGAGAAAGAGTGGTGTCCTCGCCGACTCTTGTAGCTTCACAGCGGATGAAGCCCGAATGGTTCAGCGTTCCTGCACTGACAGCGCTTCCCTCTGCTTTATCAACGGGAATACTCTCGCCTGTAAGGGTAGATTCATCAACCGCACTGCTTCCCTCCAAAACAATTCCGTCAACGGGGATATTCTCACCGGGACGCACAACAAAGATATCGCCCTTTGCCACCTGTTCAACAGGCACGGATATTTCCTCGTCTCCACGCAGAATCACGGCAGTTTTGGGAGCAAGCTTCATAAGACCCTTCAGAGCATTTGTTGTTTTCCCCTTTGACCGTGTCTCAAGCATTTTTCCCAGTGTAATCAGCGTAAGAATCGTTGCGGCAGATTCAAAGTAAAATTCATTCATATATGACATTACGGCTTGAGCATTACCCCTTAACTGAGCTTCCGTCATGGCAAACAGCGCAAAGGTGCTGTAGCAAAAGGCAGCCGCCGCACCCAAGGCGACCAATGCGTCCATATTCGGAGCACGGTGCCACAGACTTTTAAAGCCGCTGACAAAAAACTGCTGATTAATTACCATTATTACGGCTGTCAGCAACAACTGCAAAATGCCCATAGCAATATGGTTGTCGATGAAAAACGGCGGAAGCGGCAAGCCCCACATCATATGCCCCATAGAAGCATACATAAGCACAAGCCAAAAGCCGAGAGAGGCAAGCAGCCGTTTTTTAAGCAGCGGAGTTTCTCTGTCCCTTAGCTCGTCATCGTTTTCAGACTGCCGTATATTTTGCTTCTTTCCTGCCTTTTTAAGAGCTGCATCGTAGCCTGCTCCCCTGACAGCCGCAATAATATCTTCGGCACAGGCGGCTCCCTCAACACCCATGGAATTTGTCAGCAGACTCACCGAGCAGGAGGTGACTCCCTTAACAGCAGACACCGCCTTTTCCACACGGGCGGCACAGGCGGCACAGCTCATACCCGTTACTGTATATTGCTCCATCTAATCATCTCACTTCATCAGTTTTTGAAGGGTATTGACAAGCTCGTCAATAGTTTCGTCCTTTCCCTCTCTTATATCCTTTGCAACACAGGTTCGGATATGATTTGAAAGCAGCTCTTTATTAAACGAGTTCAGAGCTGCACTGACCGCTGCAACCTGAACGAGAATATCGGTGCAGTAGGCATTTTTTTCAACCATTCCTTTTATTCCCCTGATTTGTCCTTCAATCCTGTTGAGCCTGTTAATCAGCTTTTTGCGTTCTTCCTCTGTTCGATCCTTAGTTTTTCCGCAGAAGGCGCACGCTTTGTTTTCAGACATTTGTATATCACCCTTTCATACCCCGGTGGGGTATTTATATTATATACCCCACCCCGGTATATGTCAACTGTCGAGTGCCTCGGTCGAGTGCCTCGGTCGAGTGCCTCGACACGCAATTCGTGTAGAAAGCTTCATATATATAAAACTTCTTTTCCCGAGCGTTGGCTTCATAAACCAATTATGTTTATCAGTCGAGTGCCTCGACACGCAATTCGTGTAGAAAGCTTCATATACATATAACTTCTTTTCCCGAGCGTTGGCTTCATAAACCAATTATGTTTATCAGTCGAGTGCCTCGACACGCAATTCGTGCAGAAAGCTTCATATATATAAAACTTCTTTTCCCGAGCGTTTACAAGAATCTTTCCACAAAGTAAAAAAGGACGGCTCCTTCACTGAAGCCGTCCGTTATGTTATTTAATGTTAATCAGTCTCTGCTTTTTCCGTCGGTCATACACTCAACAAGCACTGCCTTTTGAGCATGCAGACGGTTTTCAGCCTCTTCAAAAATCTCGTTTGCGTGAGCCTCGAACACCTCGGCGGTAATCTCTTCGCCACGGTGAGCAGGCAGGCAATGAAGCACCATACACTCGTCATTGGTAACAGTCATAAGCTCTGAGTTCACCTGATAGCCTGCAAAAGCCTTTTCACGAAGCTTTTTCTCTTCCTCCTGTCCCATAGAAGCCCAAACATCTGTGTATACAACATCTGCGCCCTTTGCAGCCTCCATAGGATCGGTAACTATTTCAAATTTGCCGTTGGCCCCGTACTTTTTGCCAAACTCAAGAATATGCTCGGGCGGCATATAGCCCTTGGGACAAGCAGCCGAGAAGCTCATTCCTGTGCTAAGTGCGCCGACAATAAGGGAATTCATCATATTGTTTCCGTCACCGATAAAGCACATTTTAAGTCCCTCAAGCTTGCCCTTAAACTCACGAATAGTCATAAGGTCGGCAAGCACCTGACAGGGGTGGCAGTAGTCGGTGAGTCCGTTGATTATCGGAATTGAGCCGTACTCGGCAAGAGCCTCAACCTCGCTTTGCTCAAAGGTGCGAATCATAATAGCGTCAAGAAAGCGTGAAAGCACCCTTGCAGTGTCCTCAACAGGCTCTCCTCTGCCGATTTGTAAATCATTTGATGAAAGGAAAAGAGGATATCCTCCGAGCTGAGTCATTCCGACCTCAAAGGAAACACGGGTGCGGGTGCTGGATTTTTCAAAAATCATTCCAAGCGTTTTGCCCTTTAAGAGCTTGTGCTCAATACCGTGCTTCTGTTCATATTTTAGCTGATCGGCAAGGTTAAGTGTATTAATAATTTCCTCTGTTGACCAATCCTCAAGTTTAAGTAAATGCTTCATTGTTTTCTCTCCTCATAATTTATTTTCAAGTCAAAGCGGCAGGCTGTTGTAAAAGAACCTTGCCGAGAATTTCTACCGCTTCATCAATTTCACTGCGGCTTATCACAAGCGGCGGCAGCATACGCAGCAGGCTCTTTGCGGTGATAATCAGAAGTCCGTTTTCAACACACCTCTGAGCAATTTCGTGAGCGTCTCCGCTTTCAAGCTCAATGCCAATCATCAGTCCCATTCTGCGGACATTTTTCACCCTGTCAAGCCCTCTGAGCTTTTCCTCAAGATATTTGCCCTTGCTTTCAACCTCGTCAAGGAAGCCCGGCTCGCAAAGCCTGTCAAGCACATAATTTGCCCCTGCACAAACAACCGGATTTGCGCCGAAGGTTGTGCCGTGGGTTGACGGCGACATTACATCTTTGAGCTTGTCCGAGCACATACAAACGCCTATGGGAAGTCCTCCGCCCAAGCCCTTTGCCGCCGTTACGAGGTCGGGTACAAAGCCGTAGTTTTCAAAGGCAAACAGCTTGCCTGTTCTTCCTGCTCCTGTCTGAACCTCGTCAACAATAACAAGTATATCATTTGCACGGCAGAAGTCAACCGTCTGCAAAACATATTCCCTGTCAAGAATATTAACACCGCCCTCGCCCTGCACAAGCTCGAGCATAACGGCACAGGTTTTTGAGGTTACCGCCCTCTTCAAAGCCTCGATATCTCCGGCTTCAACATACGAAAAGCCTTCCGTAAAGGGGAAAAAGTAGTTGTGAAAAACCTCCTGACCTGTTGCGGAAAGAGTTGTTACAGTTCTTCCGTGAAAGGAATTTACAAGAGTGATGATTTCATTTCGACCGCCGCCGTAGGTATCAAAGCTGTATTTTCGTGCAATTTTTATTGCGCACTCATTTGCCTCTGCGCCGCTGTTTCCGAAGCATACCTTTGCAAGTCCTGTTCGCTCACACAGCTTTTGCGCAAGCGTTGACGCCTGCTCGCTAAAAAAATAATTTGACATATGCTGAAGGGTGCCTGCCTGCTTGGACACTGCCTCCACCCAGCCCTTGTCACAGAAGCCGAGACTGTTTACACCGATGCCCGAGGCTGTGTCAATGTATTTTTTGCCGTTTTCGTCATAGGCATAAACACCCTCGCCGCTTTTCAGAGCAACATCATACCTGCCGTAGGTATGCATTATATATTTAGAATCCTTTTCCTTTGTGTTCAAGAAATCATAACCTTTCGTTATCGAGTGAGAAAACAAAGACATCATCACGCTTTTTAAAGCCGAAATCGCTCCAGAAGCTCTGACCTGTCTCGTTGTTCTGATAGCAGAAAATGTGAGTTTTATCAATTCCCTGCGCCTTTATCCTTTCGATTGCTGTTTGGGCAAGACAGCGTCCGATGTGCTTTCGTCTGTATTCGGGCAGTACCGCCATATGATGAATAAAGCCCCTCCTGCCGTCGTGTCCGGCAAGGACAGTGCCGACGATTCTGCCGTCAATAACGGCAACCTGACTCATATCTTCATTTCTTTCAAGATAACGGCGAATCTGCTCCCTTTCGTCGGCGGCAGAGAGCGCACGCTTTGAGGTGGTTTGCCACATAGCGTAAATCTCGTCGTAATCTTCAATGGTCATAGGTCGTATTTTCATCTTTATCTCCTGTAAACAGCGTAATCGGCAAATCAGTAAAACATTGTGCCGATACCCTCGTCACTAAACAGCTCAAGCAAAATTGAATGTTCAAGTCTGCCGTCAATTATGTGTGCACGGTTTACACCGTTTCTGACAGCCTCAACGCAGCAGTCGATTTTGGGTATCATTCCGCCCTTGATTATTCCGTCTCGTTTGAGCATGGGAACCTCGCTTACATTTACTACCGAAATGAGCGAGTCGGGATCATCAACATCACGCAGAAGTCCTCTAATGTCTGTCATCAGAATAAGCTTTTTTGCACCGAGCTTTGCGGCAATCTGAGCCGCTGCAAGGTCAGCGTTTATGTTATAAACATTTCCGTCATAGCCGCCTGCGACAGTGGCGACTATTGGGATATAGCCGTTATCCATTGCATTTTTAAGAGGTTCGGGATTAACCTCCTTAATCTCACCGACAAATCCTAAATCCACGCCCGACACAAGCTTTTCCGCCATAAGCAGTCTGCCGTCAAGACCGCAAAAGCCAAGAGCCTTTCCGCCGTGCTTCTCTAAAAGCTGAACAAGGCTTTTGTTCACCTTGCCTGCAAGCACCATCTGAACAATATCAATAGTTTCCCTGTCGGTGACTCTCATTCCGTTTTCAAATTTGCTCTCCTTGCCCACCGCATTAAGCATTGCGTTGATTTCAGGTCCGCCGCCGTGCACAAGCACAACATTTACACCCACAAGATTCATAAGCACAAGGTCGCTCATAACTGCAGACTTAAGATCCTCGTTTATCATTGCGTTGCCGCCGTATTTTACTACGATTGTTTCGCCCGAATACTTCTTGATATACGGCATTGCCTGAATTAGCACCTGCGCTCTTTTTGATGTATCCATAATACCCTTCCTTTGTTGTCAAAAGCTATTGTTATGTTCGGTAATCACCGTTGATTTTTACATAGTCATAGGTGAGGTCGCAGCCGTAAGCCTCGGCGCAGCCGTCACCGTCACCGAGCGAAACAAGAATGGTGATTTCCCTTTCCAGCAAGATTTCCTTTGCCTTTTCCTCGGAAAATTCTACTCCCGCACCGTTTTCACAAACGAGTATCTCGCCCTTTTCCGACTTAAAGACAACACGCACCCTTGCAACATCAACATCAGCACCGCTGTAGCCGATTGCACAAAGCACCCTGCCCCAGTTTGCGTCGGCACCGAACATTGCCGCCTTCAAAAGGCTTGAGCAAATTATACTCTTTGCAGCCGTAACTGCGTCCTTTTTGGTCTTTGCTCCGTCAACCGAGCAAATCAAAAGCTTTGTCGCACCCTCACCATCGCCTGCAAGCTGTTTTGCAAGAGAGCGAAATGCACAGGTGAGTCCGTTTACAAAGGTTCTGTAATCTTCATTTTTCTCAGTAATCGGGGTGTTTCCTGCAAGCCCCGAAGCCATAATTGCGAGGGTGTCATTTGTTGAGGTGTCGCCGTCAACGCTTACCATATTGTAGCTGTCCTCAACCGCCTCCTTGAGAGCCTGTTCAAGCATTTCAGCAGAAACGGCAGCGTCGGTGGTCACAAAGGAAAGCATTGTTCCCATATTAATGTGTATCATTCCGCTGCCCTTGGCAATTCCTCCGACAGTAACCTTTTTACCACCGAGAATCATCTCCATTGCCATTTCCTTTTTAACGGTGTCGGTTGTCATTATAGCCTCGGCGGCATTTGTTCCGCCGCCCTTTGAAAGTCTGCCCTTCATCATAGCTGCGCCCCTGACAACAGGTTCAATCGGCAGAGGCTGTCCGATAACGCCGGTTGAAGCAACTATTACATCGTCGGGGTTTACCGACAGAGTCTCGGCTGCAATATCGCACATTTTTTCGGCTATCTCAATGCCGTCTGCGTTGCAGGTGTTTGCATTGCCGGAGTTTACGATTATCGCCTGTGCAATTCCGTTTTCAAGGTGTTTCTTTGTAACCGTAATTGTTGAGCTTTTTACAAGATTCTTTGTAAAGACAGCCGCTGCGGTGCAGGGCTTTTCACAATAAATCATTGCAAGATCTCGTTTTGTTGTATTAGACGGCTTAATTGAAGCGCACACCCCCTGAGCCGTGAAGCCGAGAGGCGATGTAACTGTGCCGTCAATGAATTTAAAGCTGTTGTTCATTTGTATCAATCCTAAAAAAACTAAAATATAAACTGTTTTGAAGAAGCCGAGCTGTATTCTGAGCCTTGACTTCTGTATATTCATAGTTAAAACGCAGGAGGAACGATTGTAAGTCCTGCTTTTTCGTCTATACCGAAGATGATATTCATATTCTGAATAGCCTGTCCTGCCGCACCCTTAACCATATTGTCGATAGCCGCACAGGCGACAAGCTTGTTTGCCCTTTTGTCGTGATGAATGGAAACATCACAGAAGTTTGAGTACTTGATATTGTGGATATCGGCGCACTTGCCGTCATCAAGCAGCCTTACAAAATACTCGTCCTTATAATAATCCTCATAAGCCGTTCTGATTTGCTCAAAGCTTACACCGTCCTCAATATCGGCATAAACCGTTGCAAGAATACCTCTGTTCACGGGGAGCAGATGGGGCACAAAGGTGATGACAACCTTTTCGCCCGAAAGCCTTGAAAGGGTTTGTTCAATCTCGGGCGTATGACGGTGTGAAGCTACCTTATATGCGTGAAAGCCCTCGTTTAGCTCGGGGTAGTGACTGCCCTGCGACGGCTTTCTTCCGGCGCCTGTAACTCCGCTCTTGCAGTCGCATATAATACCCTTTGTTTTTACAAGTCCATTTGCTATTGCAGGAGCAATGGCAAGAGGAGAGCAGGTTGTGTAACAGCCGGGATTTGCAACCAGCCTTTTGCCCTTGATATCCTCCCTGAAAAATTCGGGAAGTCCGTAAACCGCCTGCCTGTGAAGCTCCCTGTCAAGAAAGCTTCCGTCATACCACTCGGCATATTCGTCCTCGCTTTCAAGGCGGAAATCTGCGCCAAGGTCAATAAACGCCTTGCCTGCACCAATGCACTGTGCCGCAAGCTCCTGTGAAAGTCCGTGGGGAAGAGCTGCGAAAATGACATCGCTTTTTTCAACAACTGCGTCCTGATTTTCACAGACCATATCATTCAAAAATGTGTATGAGGGATAAACCTCGCTGAGCCTTTTACCCTCAAACGAAACCGAGCTTATTGCTGAGATTTCAGCGTTTGGGTGTGTCGAAAGCAGACGGACAAGCTCTGCACCGGCATAGCCCGTTGCGCCTACTATACCTGCTTTTATTTTCATATTCTTCACCTGTTTATTTTAGAATCGGTAATATTAAAGGAAACTCTGAATAAAACCCTCCGCCGTATTGCCCGAAGGCTTTATGGCAGAATGTTATTTTACAGCTTTTTTGCTATCTGAGCAACTCTTTGAGCCTGAGCCTTTACATTTGCCGCTGCCGGACCGCCGAAGGCTGTTCTCTCATTTGTGCAGCGTTCAAGTGAAATTGCGCTGTAAACCTCGTCTGTGAATACCTCGCAAACTTTTTTGTACTCGTCAAGCGGAAGGTTTTCGAGGTCAGTGCCAAGCTCAATGCACCTTGCAACAAGCTCTCCGGTTGCCTTGTAGGCGTCTCTGAACGGAACTCCGTTTTTGGTGAGCCAATCGGCGCAGTCTGTTGCGTTGATAAATCCGCCTGCCGCCGCCTTTCTCATATTTTCGGGAATAACACGCATTGTGTCAAGCATCGGAGTAAAGGCAGTCAGGCACATTTTTACCGTATCGACAGCGTCAAATATTGCCTCCTTGTCCTCCTGCATATCCTTGTTGTAGGCAAGGGCAATTCCCTTCATCATAGTAAGCAGAGTTATATTATCGCCGAACACCCTGCCGCTTTTTCCTCTCACAAGCTCGGCAATGTCGGGATTCTTTTTTTGCGGCATAATTGACGAGCCTGTAGAAAAAGCGTCGTCAAGCTCAACAAACTTGAACTCCCAGCTGCACCACATAATAATTTCCTCGGAAAAGCGGGAAAGATGCACCATAATAATCGAAAGCGCCGAGCAAAACTCAATGCAGTAGTCTCTGTCGGAAACACCGTCGAGCGAGTTGTTTGTAATTCTTTCAAAGCCGAGCAGCTCGGCTGTGATGGTTCTGTCAATGGGATAGGTGGTGCCTGCAAGCGCACAGGAGCCGAGGGGCATTTCGTCCATTCTTTTGAGGCAGTCCTCAAGTCTGGAAGCGTCTCTTAGAAGCATCTCGCCGTAGGCTAAAAGGTGGTGACCAAAGGTAATCGGCTGTGCTCTTTGCAAATGTGTGTAGCCGGGCATAACAGTCTCACTGTATTTTTCAGCCTTGTCTGCGATTACCTTAATCAGGTCAACAACGAGATTTTTTACATTGACAACCTCTTTTTTAAGATACAGCTTTACATCAACGGCAACCTGATCGTTGCGGCTGCGAGAGGTGTGAAGCCTTTTTCCGTTTTCACCGATTCTCTTTGTCAGCTCGCCCTCGATAAATGTGTGAATATCCTCGGCTTCCATATCAAACGGCAAAGCTCCGCTTTCGATGTCGCTGAGTATGCCCTTCAGACCTTGAACGATATCTGCCGACTGCTCCTCGGTAATAATACCGCATCTGCCGAGCATTGTTGCGTGAGCAATGCTGCCCTCGATATCCTCTTTGTACATTCTGCTGTCGAATGAAATTGAACTGTTAAAGTCATTTGTTGTTTTTGAAAGCTCTTTTTTAAAACGGCCCTTCCAAAGCTGCATAAAATCCACTCCGAAAAATTATTTCTATAAAACACTTTTCGGGGCAGGGAAAATCCCTGCCCCTTGAATTGATAAATTCAAAAAATTATTTGATAAGTCCCTTTTTGGCACGAACCTTGATGGGAAGTCCGAACAGATTGATAAAGCCTGCACTGTCATTCTGATCGTAAACCTCGTCCTCGTCAAAGGTTGCAATCTCTTCATCGTAAAGCGAATAGGGGCTTGTTACGCCTGCGTCAATGATGTTGCCCTTATAAAGCTTAAGCTTAACCTCTCCTGTAACATACTCCTGTGTGCTGTCAACAAAGGCTGACATAGCCTCACGCAGGGGTGTATACCACTTGCCGTCATAAACAAGATCTGCAAAAGTATTTGCAAGATTCATCTTGTAGTGCAGTGTGTCCTTGTCAAGGCAGATTTCCTCAAGCTTTGCGTGTGCAGCATAGAGAATTGTACCGCCGGGGGTTTCGTAAACACCTCTTGCCTTCATGCCGACAAGACGGTTTTCTACGATATCAGTGATGCCAACGCCGTTTCTTCCGCCGATTTCGTTGAGCTTTTCAATAAGCTCAACCGAGCCGATATCCTCACCGTTGAGCTTTGTGGGAATACCCTTCTCAAATGTGAGTGTTACATACTCGGGTGTGTCGGGAGCCTGCTCGGGGGCAACTCCCATCTCAAGAAAGCCCTCTTTTGTATACATAGGCTCATTTGCGGGATCCTCAAGGTCAAGTCCCTCGTGGCTGAGGTGCCAGAGGTTTTTGTCCTTGGAATAGTTGGTTTCACGGTTTATTTTAAGCGGAATATTCATCTTTTCCGCATACTCAATTTCTTCCTCACGGGATTTGAACTCCCATGTTCTCCAGGGAGCGATTATCTTCATATCGGGAGCATAAGCCTTGATAGCAAGCTCAAAACGAACCTGGTCGTTACCCTTGCCTGTGCAGCCATGGCAAATAGCGTCTGCGCCCTCTGCCTTTGCAATTTCAACAAGTCTCTTTGCAATAATGGGACGGGCAAAGGAGGTGCCGAGAAGGTACTTGCCCTCATAAACTGCTCCTGCCTTCATTGTGGGGAATATGTACTCCTCAACAAAAACCTTGTTGAGATCCTCGATATAAAGCTTTGAAGCGCCGGTCTTGATAGCCTTTTCCTCAAGGCCGTCAAGCTCTGTTCCCTGACCGACATTACCGGAAACAGCAATAACCTCACAGTTGTCATAGTTTTCCTTTAACCACGGAATAATGATAGAAGTATCAAGTCCGCCGGAATATGCAAGAACTACCTTTTTTACCTTTTTATCAGCCATTTCAGATTCCTCCGTGAATCAAATATTTTTTGTTACCCTTACATTATACACTTAATTTTCAAAAAATCAACCCTTTTTTGAATAAATATTCAAATATTTTTCTTTTTATTCAAAGACGGTTTTACATAATTCAGCCTTTATTTCCCCTTGACAGCAGCGCATTTCCGTCAGAATCAACCTGTTTTTTGTAAAAAAATGTATATATTCACAAAAAATGAATATTCATAATATTCATAAAATATACATAATCCGGAATATTATACGGCTGAGTATGCACTGTCGAGGGAAAATAAAGTGAATTTTTACACGCTGTATTGAATAAAGATGTTTTTTCTGCTATACTCAAATCAGCACAAACTGCATATTATACCTTGAAAGGATGATTTAATCGTGTCTTTATTTAAAACTGTTACTCCAAAAGAAATTTCCGATAATCCCTTTAAGCTTATAGGCGACGATTGGGCGCTGGTGACCTGCGGAACCCCTGAAAAATTCAACACAATGACCGTAAGCTGGGGCGGCGTCGGAATAATGTGGGGCAAGCCGGTTGTTCACACCTTTATCCGACCTCAGCGATACACCTTTGAATTTACGGAAAAGAATGAATATTTTTCAATGTGCTTCTTTGACGAAGCGCACAGAGACGCTTTGAAGCTTTGCGGCTCAAAAAGCGGAAGAGACTGCGACAAGGTTAAGGAAACAGGCCTCACCCCTGCCTTCACCGAAAACGGAGTGCCGTATTTTGAGGAAGCAAGACTTGTTCTTATCTGCAAAAAAATGTATTCTCAATTTCTAAGTGAGGAAAGCATAACCGACAGTCAAAGCGTTGACAAATGGTACAACGGTGATTACCATAAAATGTATATCAGCGAAATCGTCTCGGTTCTGACAAAATAGAACCTTCCTTTTTTCGGGTTTACCCCAACTATTGACAAAGAGCCACAAAACAATAAGACTGTGCAAAACAAAACGGCGGACATTTTGAAATGTTCGCCGTTTAAATTATATCATTCTGCCGTTCAAAGCTCCTTTAAAAACTCAACAATCTGTTCAAAATGCATTGAGTGAGAGGCCTTTACCAAAACGGTGTCGCCTTCGTTTATGAGTGCAGGAAGGGCGGATTTCAACTGTTCAACTCCGTCAAACCATTCTCCCTGAGCACCCAGCGCAAGCTCCTTTGCAAGAGGTCCGGCGGCAAGCAACAAATCAACCCCGAGCTGCTTTGCATACTCTCCCGTTTGACGGTGCAGCTCTGTTTCCTGTGTTCCAAGCTCCTTCATATCTCCTAAAATCGCAACTCTTCTGCCCTTTAAGTTCATCAAGGTATCAAGAGAAGCCTTGACGGAGTTGGGATTTGCGTTGTAGCAATCATCAATAATTTTGATTTTTCCGGTGTCAACAACATTCGCTCTGCTTCCAACGGTTTTGTAACCCTCAACTCCCTTTGCAAGCTGCTCGTCACTCAGTCCCAGAAGTCTGCCGACCGCAACTGCGGCAAGTGCGTTGCTCACCATATAGCTGCCTATTGCGGGAATGGTAACATCAAGCTTTTTTCCCTCAAAGCAGAGTGTGCAATCAATTTTTCCGTCACCGTTATTTACTATATTTTCAGCGTAATAATCGTTTTTGTCGGACAATCCGAAAAATATCGGCTTTTTGCCGTTGACGCAGCTCACCGTTCTGAGCTTATCGTCATCACCGTTTAAAACCACATCGGCGCCGATCTTTGCAAAATTAAACATTTCGGTTTTTGCCCTTAACACACCGTCACGGTCTCCCAGATTTTCAAGATGGCAGCAGCCGATAACCGTAAGCACACAAATTGTAGGCTGAGCCATTTTTGAAAGCCTATTCATTTCGTCAAAGTCGGAAATACCCATCTCAATTACAGCCGCCTGAGTGTCCTCCGGCATAGCCAAAAGCGTAAGCGGAACTCCAAGCTCGTTGTTCAGATTGCCGAGTGTTTTGTGAGTTTTAAAGCCTTGGGAAACAACCGAATACAGCATTTCCTTTGTAGAGGTTTTTCCCACACTGCCCGAAACACCGATTACGGGAATATCGAATTTGTTGCGGTATACCTTAGCAATTTTTTTTACCGCCTCAAGGGTTGAATCAACCACAATACAGGGTCTTGACGGATTTTCGGGAGCCTTCTCACACAGGGCGCACACTGCGCCAAGCTCAAAGCATTTTTCAATAAAGCTATGTCCGTCAACACGCTCGCCCCTGATTGCAAGAAAAAGCGAGCCATTTTTTATTTCACGGCTGTCTCGCTCAACAGAGGTGATAGCTGTATTTTTAAGGCTTTCATCACCGATGTACTGTCCGTTGCAGGCTTGGGTGATTTCAGCAAGTGTAAATCTTTTCATATTGATACCCTTAATCCGTTTGTTTTTCAAGTGAGATTTCAATTATCTTTTCGCACAGGTCTGCATAGCTCATTCCCTCAACAGCCGCTTCCTGAGGCAGCAGACTTGTGGGAGTCATACCGGGAAGCGTGTTTGCCTCAAGGCAGTATTCCACTCCGTTATCGTCAACAAGATAATCAATTCTTGCATAGCTGTCAAGATGCAGCGCCTCATAGGCAGCCGCCGCACTGCTTCTTAGTCTTTTGTCGGTTTCTTCGTCAATGTCGGCAGGGCAGATTTCAACGGTTGCGCCGGTCTGATATTTTGAAGCATAGTCGTAAAAGCCCGATTTCGGGATAATCTCTATGGGGGGCAAGGGCTTGCCGCCTATTAGTCCCACAGAAAATTCCCTGCCCTTTACAAACTGCTCAACCACAACCTCGGATTCATACTCAAAGGCTTGCTTAAGGTTCTTTTCATATTCCTCCCTGTTATTTGAAACGGCAATACCCACGCTGGAGCCGCCCGAGCAAGGCTTTACAACACAGGGAAATACATTCCACGAAAGAGCCTCGTCAAAGGCTTTGAAAACCTCGCCGGCAGGGGTGTTGATCTTATTCTGAATAAGAACGCTTTTTGTAAGCCCCTTATTCATAGCCAGAGCCGAGCCCAAATATCCCGTTCCTGTATATTTGATTCCGAGCAGGTCAAATGCCGCCTGAAGCTGACCGTTTTCCCCTGCTCCTCCGTGAAGCGCAAGGAAAGTTATATCCGCTTCATTGCAAATTTCTATTACATTTGCTCCTATGAAGCGATCTGATTTATCAAGCCGGTTTTCTTTAACCTCGGAAATATCGGATAAGGTTTCCTTAACCGAGAAACTGTCGGTAAAGCTGTAGTTGTTTGTAAACAAAGCGTCAATGTCACAAATGTTGTTTTCGTAGCCGGTAAAAACATCAAGCAAAACAACCTCGTGTCCTTTTTCTCTTAATGCATTGGCAACCAAAATTCCCGATGAAATCGAAACATCTCTTTCGGTGCTGAGACCTCCGGCAAGAACTACTATTCTCATACAATATACCCCTTCTATTCACCTATTATTTTAATCAGTGCGTGTTTGTTTCTTTTTCCGTCAAGCTCATAGTAAAAAATCTGTTCCCATGTGCCGAAGTCAAGCCTGCCGTTTGTTACGGCGCAAACCACCTCTCTGCCCATAACGGTACGCTTGAGGTGAGCGTCGGCATTATCCTCAAAGCCGTTGTGGGCGTACATATCATAGGGCTTTTCGGGAGCGAGCTTTTCGAGCCAGCGTTCATAATCGGAGTGAAGTCCGCTTTCGTCATCATTTATAAACACCGAAGCTGTAATATTCATGGCGTTGACAAGCACAAGGCCTTCCTTGATTCCGCTTTCGTTTATTGCCTGCTGAACCTCCTCGGTAATGCGGATTATCTTTCTTCTCTGCGGCACATTAAACCACAGCTCTTTTCTGTAGCTTTTCATATTGCTCTCCTTCTTGCTCTTAGGGAAACACCGGTTATCATTTATCAGAACATAAAGCCGTCCATACCCCAATATTTTACTTCTTCAAATTTCACATAGCAGTCAGAGCCGTTTATGCCTGCCTCCTCGTGTAAAATATTGCAGATTTCCTCTGTGAGTCTGCCGTAGTTATCCTTTGTTGACGAACCGAGGATTTTCACCTCTACAAACGCAATGCCTGCGCTCTCTGTTCCTCTGAACATCATTGAAATGTTATCTTCAACGGCACACATAAGATATGCTTCGCTCTTTCCCGGAATGAGCGAAATTGCCCTTGAAAGTCTGCTTTTAATAATACTTTTCTTTTCATCACTGAGCTTTGCGCTTGTTTTCACACCTATAAACGGCATAATTTACCACCTTTAATACAATTTATACTCGTCTTATATTATAATATTTAATCTCAATCAATGCAAGTGTAATATGCAACAAAAAGCACAGGGCAAAAGCATAAAACAAGCTGCATATAGCAAAAACACAAAAAACATTATGACTTCACAAGAAAGCGTGCGCTTTCTTTAGCCATCGCTCGTGCGCACTCAGGGCGCAACTGATCGGGCAATATAATTTTTTATTTGATAGGTTTGTCAATATATTATAGTTTGTATTATTTACCATAACCCCAATAATTTAACAGTTTGTTGTAATTTCATATCAAATAAAACAAGCGGACAATCCCTTTGAACTGTCCGCTTGTTCAGACTGTTTACAAGCCGCCTGTTATTTAAAATACTTAACTCCGCTTTCAAAAATCTGCTGATCCTTTTCAAACGGAACATTTTTATAAAGATTTTCGCCCTTTCTCTCGCTGTGTCCCATCTTGCCGAGCACTCTGCCGTCGGGAGAGGTAATACCCTCGATTGCACAAACAGAGCCGTTTACATTGTAGGCAATATCTGACGAGGGGTTACCGTTAAGGTCAACATACTGTGTTGCTATCTGACCGTTTTGTGCAAGCAGCTTAACGGTTTCAGAATCAGCCATAAACCTTCCCTCGCCGTGTGAAACGGGAACGGCAAACACATCGCCTGCGTTTACATTTGCAAACCAAGGTGACTTAACCGAGGTAACTCTTGTGTAAGCCATATGAGAAATGTGTCGGCCTACCGTATTAAATGTAAGAGTTGGGTCGGTGGGCTTGAGGTCACGAATCTCACCGTAGGGCACAAGTCCGAGCTTTATAAGCGCCTGGAAGCCGTTGCATATGCCGAGCATAAGGCCGTCACGATTTTTGAGCATTTCGTTTACCGCCTCGGCAATAAACGGGTTGCGGAAGGTTGTTGCAATAAACTTTCCCGAACCGTCAGGCTCGTCACCGCCCGAAAAGCCGCCGGGAAGCATAATCATCTGTGACCTGTCAATGATTTGCTTCATCTTTTCAATGGTCTGCTCAATGCCCTTAGATGTTAAGTTCTTAACAATGAGCATCTCTACCTCTGCCCCTGCCTTTTCAAAGGCTCTTGCAGTGTCAACCTCGCAGTTTGTGCCGGGGAATACGGGAATGAATACTCTGGGCTTTGCGGTCTTAATTGCGGGAGAAGCTGTGTTTCTTTCCGTATAAAGCTTTGCGTCTACCTCAATCTCGGGACACTCAGCCTGAGTGGGGAATACCTTTTCAAGCGGAGCAGTCCAGCTGTTGAGCACCTTTGAAAGCTCAACGCTCTTTCCTGCCATAGTAATTCTGCCGTCATCGGTTACTCTTCCCAAATCGTAGCTTAGCACCCTTGAGTCAAGCTCTGCGCCCTGTGCAAGCTCAATAATGAGCGAGCCTGAAAGCGGAGCAAAAAGCTCATCGTTTGTAAGCTCCTTGGTGAAGCTGAAGCCGAAGCCGTTGCCGAAGCAAGCCTTGCACACGCTGCCTGCGGCTCCTCCCTCCTTTACAACGGAGGCGGAAAGCACCTTGCCCTGCTCACACAGCGCAAACACAGCCTTGTACATTTCAACCAAGGCTTCCCATTCGGGCATAAGAGTTGCCTTGTTTTCGGGAATCGGAACATAAATTACCTTTGAGCCGGCTTTTTTAAACTCTGCGGAAACAGTCTTTGAAGCCTTTGTCATAGCAACGGCAAAGCTTACGAGAGTGGGGGGAACATCAATATCTTCAAAGGTTCCCGACATACTGTCCTTGCCGCCGATTGACGGAAGTCCGAGCTTTATCTGAGCCTGCATTGCGCCCAGAAGCGCTGCGGCAGGCTTGCCCCAGCGGGAGGGAACATCCTTTAATCTTTCAAAATACTCCTGGAAGGTAAGTCTTGCTTTAAGCGGATTTGCTCCTATTGCAAGAAGCTTTGACAGGGACTCTACAACCGCATAAGCCGAGCCGTGGAAGGGGCTCCAACGGGAAACACCCGGAATATAGCCGTAGCTCATTGCAGTAGCGTCATCGGTTTCTCCCTTTTCAAGCGGAATCTTTGCCGCCATTGCCTCTTGCGGAGTGAGCTGATTTTTGCCGCCGAAGGGCATAATTACCGTAGCCGCACCGATAGAAGCGTCAAAACGCTCGGAAAGACCGATTTGTGAGCAAACCTCAAGTCTGCCCATATTTTCAACAACAGCTTCTTCAAAAGGCAAAGCTCTTAGCCTTTCGGGACACATCTCACGGTAGCAGTCCTCAGCCTTTGGAGCAGTTATATATGCCTTTGCAACCTGAGTAACGCCGTTAGTATTTAAGAACTCACGACTGAGGTCAACAATTTTGTCGCCTCTCCAATTCATTGTAAGTCTCGGACTTTCGGTAACAACCGCAACTGCCGTAGCCTCAAGGTTTTCCTTTTCGGCTTCACTGATAAATGCGTCAACATCGTTTTTATCAAGCACAACAGCCATTCTCTCCTGGCTTTCGGAGATTGCAAGCTCTGTTCCGTCAAGGCCGTCATATTTCTTTGTTACCTTATCAAGCTCAACGGTGAGACCGTCTGCAAGCTCGCCTATTGCAACACAAACACCGCCTGCGCCGAAGTCGTTACATCTTTTGATAAGCTTTGACACCTTGGGATTTCTGAATAATCTCTGAATCTTACGCTCTGTGGGCGGATTACCCTTTTGAACCTCTGCGCCGCAGGTTTCGATGGAGCTTTCGGTGTGAGCCTTTGACGAGCCTGTTGCGCCGCCGCAGCCGTCACGGCCTGTCCTGCCGCCCAAAAGCACGATAACATCATCGGGAGCAGGAACCTCACGGACAACATTCTCCTTTGGAGAAGCACCGATAACAGCGCCGATCTCCATTCTTTTTGCAACATATCCCTTATCATAAAGCTCAACAACCTGACCTGTAGCAAGACCGATTTGGTTGCCGTAGGAGCTGTAGCCCTGGGCGGCTCCCGTTGTGATTTTTCTTGAGGGAAGCTTGCCGTGCATTGTATCCTTGAAGGCAACGGTGGGGTCGCCCGAGCCGGTTACACGCATAGCCTGATACACATAAGCTCTGCCCGAAAGGGGATCTCGGATAGCACCGCCGAGGCAGGTTGCCGCACCGCCGAAGGGTTCGATTTCGGTGGGATGGTTGTGAGTTTCGTTTTTAAACTGAACGAGCCACTGCTCGGTTTTTCCGTCGATTGTAACGGGCACCTCGATTGAGCAGGCATTGATTTCCTCGCTTTCGTCAAGGTCGGGAATCATACCCTTTTTCTTAAGAGATTTCATTCCGATAAGCGCCATATCCATCAGTGACACTATTCTGTCGGTATTTTCACCGTAAACCTCGTTTCTCACAGCATAGTATTCAGCCAACGCTGACTCGATAACCTCACCGAGAGCCGCCTTTTCAACCTCAACCTCGCTGAGTCTGGTAAGGAAGGTTGTATGACGGCAGTGGTCTGACCAATATGTGTCGATAACACGAAGCTCGGTTACGCTGGGGTCTCTGTTTTCTGTGTCACGGAAATAGTCACGGCAGAATTTCAGGTCATCAAGAGTCATTGCAAAGCCCATTGAGCCGTAATACTGCGCCATCTGCTCATCGTTCCAATTTATGAAGCCCTCAACACGCTTTACATCATCGGGAACAGGGGTTTCCATATCAAGTGTCGAAGGCTTTTCAAGGGAGGCAAGTCGGCTTTCAACCGGGTTGATAAGATAATCCTGAACTTTTTTCAGCTCGTCGGGAGTTATATCTCCCTTCAGTGCAATTACCGTAGCGGTAAGCACACGGCATCTCTCTCCCTGAGTAAGAAGCTGAACACACTGCTCGGCAGAATCGCCACGCTGATCATACTGACCGGGCAGATATTCCATTGCAAAAACCTGCCAGCCTTCCTCAAGAGGTAAGGTTTCTTCAAAAATAATATCAGCATTCGGCTCGGAAAGCACAATGCCCTTAGCCTTATCATACTCGTCTTTGCTGAGTCCCTCAATGTCATAGCGCACAATGCAGCGCAGGTCTGTAACCGACCTCATTCCTAAATTGTGGCGAATATCCCACAGGGTCTGCTTTGCAAGAACATTGAAGCCTTCTCTTTTTTCAACAAAAATTCTGATTACTTCTGACATAAAATATCAGCCTCCCATATGAATCACATTTAACATATGATAACATAAAAAGCCGCCGTTTTATTTCATTTTTGGCAAAATAATCAGCGGCAGATAAACTTTTAATCGGTATTTTTTGCATAGTGAAGACAAAAAAGGTAAAGATAAGAAAAAATCAAAAAAAGGCTTGACAAAAGTCGGAATATATAATATAATCAATCTTGCTGATTTTAAGTATCGGCATATACGGCGGAATAGCTCAGCTGGCTAGAGCATTCGGTTCATACCCGAAGTGTCGTAGGTTCAAGTCCTATTTCCGCTACCATACGGCCCGGTGGTCAAGCGGTTAAGACACCGCCCTTTCACGGCGGTAACACGAGTTCGATTCTCGTCCGGGTCACCAAACTTTATGCCGGTGTGGTGGAATAGGCAGACACAAGGGACTTAAAATCCCTCGGTCATTGCGACCGTACCGGTTCAAGTCCGGTCACCGGCACCAACAGGTAATGCGCAAGCATTACCTGTTTTTTATTACAAGCA
>CALYYZ010000009.1 GCA_945607165.1 uncultured Ruminococcus sp.
CGAGTGTATCTAAGCTCACTCAAGTTTTCTTCCGTGACGTAACCTCTACGGTACAGCTCACAAGTATAATCGTAAAGCCGATCTACCACATTGCCGATTTCCGAGAAAGGTACATTCTGTATGCACGTAATCGTAAACCTGCCGTCGTACCACAGAAAAATGTCGGCTTTCTTGCGTGTGCTTGTGGTGTTCGTTCCGCTGACCCCTACATTAAATCCGTTGCCGAAGTCGCGGTATATACAACGTTCCCAATCCACATAACGTACGCAGTACTCTTTGCCAAGCTTGCGACAGAGTTTATCCTGGGCGTAATCTCTTTTAGTTTTCACTATTCATCCACCTCCTTCTGTTGTAAATTCCTTTTGTCTGTTTTTGTCACACATATCATAACAACGGCGCTATAAGACTCCACCGAAGGGGTTCTTGAACTTGGCGTTGCAATATTCGAAAATTTGGCTGAAGTTGTCAAATGTTTTACTCTGATTTTCATATATGAAATGCCACCTTTTATCGCAGTCATAATTGCTGTATGCGATGGTAACACTTCCTTCTTTAAGCGGTATGACCTTTATGATGGTGAACCGCTTTTCATCAATATCTGCCATATCCTTTTCTCCTTTCCATATTTATGTCCTTTTTGTCACGCTGTCCGTAAGCGTAGGTGTGTGGGTAAGCATCTGTATATAGAAAGTAGTAGTTTAACGATTACTTTTTCTATATTTTCTTTATTCCCATACTCTTGGGACAAAGGAACATAAAGGACAAAACTCGTTAAGACACTTTTTCATAGAGGTAAGGATTGACAAGATAGGCTTGACCCGTGGGTCTGCCTTTACCGGATTGGACATCACTCGTTTTTGGGGCAATGTATCCGTACTCGGTTAAATGATTCAGTACCGGTTGTACTTCGTCGGCTGTTTTGAAACTGCGACAGAGTCGCATAATATCACGGCGGGTAAATTTCGTAAGACCGCTTTTGCAAATGGCATCCAGCATATACTCACTTTGCTTTACTAGGGCATCTGCGCCCATAAGGGAGAATGCCGCAGCGGAATGCTCTGTATAATATCTGCCGATTTTAATGGCATTTGCCATTGTGGTTTCATCCACCACCAGCGGTTCGGCAGATTCCAAAAATCCGTTGCTTAGATAAACCGAGGCTCGGCATAAAACACCTGCAATGCGAAGAACCGCACCGACAAGTTTACCTGCCCAATCGGCCATATCTGCATATTCAGTTTTCAGCTTGGATTCTACTTCATAAGAGAACGCTTCAAGGATTTCGTCCGCTTCCGGGGTTAAGGTTATCTCCTCGGGGATTTCACCTTGTTCTTCTTCCAAAAGATTGCGTATAAGAAGATCATATTGTCTTGCCACATTCGCGGGAATAGGTTCGGTTCTGTATCTGCGATTACCAACTATAGACCTGGGCATACAGTAAAGAAACCTTGCTGTAAGACCTCTGCCTCGGAATGTGCCGTTTTGCATCATTCCCGACAACACATTCGGTTGCACCGTAAGCAGAACCGTCAGCGCAGGATTCATAATACTTTCGCTGTTTCTGCCGATACGGTCCACACGGATGCTGTCGCCGGAGTGACCTTTGAGCATAACGTCAATATTGACATTCTTACTGTAAATGCCCGAGAGCATATCGAAGATACCGCCCTCTGCTGAAACAATAGCCGCCTTGCCGCCACCATCTGCCAACACAGCGGTTAACTTTTCGGTGGTTACATCATCCACATACAAACGAAGCGGTGTCTTTTCCTTAACTTGCTCCTTAGTCATACACATCACTTCTTAATTTCAGGTGTCCTATGTATTGCTCTAAATTATGAAATTGTCAAGGCTATTTTGCGTTTTAAAAAAACAAAGGCACCTGCTCAAAAGCAGATGCCTAACCTTATACAACTATTATAGTGCCTTAACTTTAAATTTGCAATTTTATATTGTTCCGCTAAATGCGTTTGTATTATTCCGGTAATACTTATATTGTTCCTTAAATAAACAAATAAGCAATAAAAATAGGTTTAAATAAAAAAATAAAGAGTCAATGCAGGCATCGACCCTTCTAAAACATAAATAAATATGTTTTGTTCTACAGTATCAGTATACTACATTATCTACACAATAGTCAACTATTTTTTTCAAAAATGTGTAGTTGGATTGCAAAAGAGCATTTTTATAAAAGTAGCGCTTGTTTTGTACCATTCTTTTATAAACTAAATCTTTAAGCTTTTCCATTCCAGTTTTTCTTACTTTATCGCTGATAACTATCCTATTGTACACATATAGCAATACGATAAAATCATGCATACTTCTATTGCTTAATTTCTTTTCCCTAGTACTAGCGCTAATTCCTTGAATTTTTGAGACAAAATTATTTACTTTTTTATTCACTTCAAAAGGTGGTGTAGAAGGGGAAGTCAAATCATTAATAATACAATTGTTGTGAGCCGCTGCATTTCTTAACCATTGCACCGGCTTAAGATTGTTAATCATACTGTTCTTGTTAGGATATAGTTTGTAATAATATTCGTAGAAACTAACAAAATCCCCAAAAGATAGTATTTCTACTAACTCCCATGCAGGTATGCTATCCAAACTATGTTGATTATATCTTTCACAATAATAATTCTTAAGTTTATTCGATATTTCGGTTATCTTTTCTTCAGATAGCATTTCTAAAAAAGCCTTAACTATAGTGTATGCATCTTCATCCTCGTTATTGGTTATATCGTTTATTAGCTGAACTTTTAAAAAATGTTCTATATCAAGAGACATTTCAATTATTATCCTTCTTAGTCTCATATCTATCACAGATAGGTCAACTAAATATTCAAAATCTAAATCACAATACTTTCCAAAAGAGGGATGTGTTTTATTTTGGTATGTTGAGAAATTCTTAGCATATGCTTTAATCTTATGATAATAGTTGTTTTTGGCAAGAAAAGTTTCAGCAGCCTCTATTCCTTTCTCTTCAAAAACAACACCGTGAGCATCGGAAAGATGTTTTAATTGTTCAGGAATAGTTAATTTAGGCTGATACTTTTTAGATGGATCAGTTTGTACGTATGCAGTCCACTGCTTTTTGTAAGTTCCACTCATATATTATTATTACACCAACTTCAATGCTTTTTTACATTATATCACAAGTTTCGTTTGTATTCAACAATACTTGCAACACCCATAAAATCGTTGCATTGTATCAAATAGCGTAGTTTATGCCAACCTAAGCACTTGCATATTGCAGGTGCTTATTTTTTGTTCGGGTTATGAGGACGACGAGCGTTGCTCGTTGGGTTAGTGCAGATAAAACAGTCCGGTGGACTGTTTTATCAAACGGTGTCGCCCAAAGTGCGAGTGATGCAAGCAGAGCTTGAGAAGCGAAGCATCACGACACACGACGGCGACGGGCACGAAGTGATAACCCGAAGGTCGTAGGTTCAAATCCTGCCCCCGCAACCAACAAGAAACGGCTTAAACACTGAGTTTTTGCCGTTTTTCTTTTTGTTATAAAATTTGTAATATTTGCAGATTTCCCCCGAATTTCCCTCTGTTGACGTTTATATTTGCAAATTTACCCTCAATATTCATAAAAACAGCCTGAGTATCAAAGACGAATACTCAGGCTAAATTATTTAGTTTTTATATTTTATTCGCTCTCAATGGTTTATCTTTGAATAATATTTTCAATGAACAAATTTGTTTTGATAATATGTTTATCTCAACAAACCCTAAATTAAATTAAATCTCTCAACACAAATTAAATAAAAAGCAGCTGCATTTTCCGAGGAATCATTAGCAGTGTAAATTGTAAAATCGGTATCTTGAAAAGTACAGTCCTTTATCATCACATTTTCATCCACTAATGCACCTTTATAAATTTCAAGGTCCATTTTGTAAATAGGTTTTGACAAAAAGAAAAATTGTCCTTTTTTGATTACAAAAGACATTTTGTCATATCGAGTATCTTTTTCAGCTACCACATTAATTATATAAGAAACCTTGTTGTCTTCAACACTAATTTCGCAGTTTTTGTAGGTGTTAAGCAAATCGCCTACCGTATTTTCATACGGTATATCAACAGGTCTTTCTGTAATTATGTCTCCTGATATTCTGGTGTTTTTAAGTATATTAACAGGATTATAAAAACTTGTGATAGAAACAGTTAAAATAGCTATCATTATAATTGCAATTACCGTCTCGATAATTCCCCAAATGTGTTTTATAAAAAAGTTTTTCGTTACACAATCTTTATTCACAATAATTAATGATTTCTTTTTATTTGTTAACTTTATCACAAATATAGTAATTACTATAGCCGAAATGGATAAAATGACAACAAAAAACAATGGCACTAAATTTAAATTTGAAATTGCTATCGCACAATAAGAGAAAAAACCTAATCCAACAATAGATATAAGTACAAGGAGAACTGTTATTGATGTGTGCTGTAATTCAAATTTTCTGCAAATTTCATCTGTATTTATTGAATTTATATAAATATTTCTCTTTTTCTTTATTGAGAAAAAGGCAGACAAAAGCAAAAATGAGTATGTAATTGAAATAATATTAGCCCAAAAACCTAAACTTGTAATCGAAAAATATTCATATAAATATTGATATTGAAATAAACATTTAGCAGTATAAATAATTGAAAAAACAAAAGAAATACACATTGCCAACAGACTTGTTATAGTTGCTATATTAAGCAGAAGCGAATACTTTTCATATATTTTGGAAATATTCTTTTGTTTTGTGTCAACTGTACATACATTTGAATTTTTTGTAACACAATACTTCTCATTTGAAGAAATAGGCTCAACAGGATTTTGAATTGCATTTACAAAATCATCGGTTTTCTCATTAATTGTGTGAAAAACATCTTCAGATTTGGCAATTGGCGATGTTCCCTTAAACTCTGCCTCGTTAATCACAGCTGTGCCACACTTTGCACAGAACTTTGCATCATTATTCATTGGCGAACCACATTTTACACAATATTTCATTTTTATCCTCCTAAAGAAAATTTATTCTTATATAGACAGCAGCCATTCTGTCTAACAAAGTTCATCAAAACCTATCCTTTTCAACATAAGTTTATCACAAATAATACTAATAGTCAATAAATAATGCTTGCAGTTAATTTATTTTTTTGTTCAAACAGTATAAAATAAACTGTATACAGCATTTTGAGGTTTGGTTTATGGATAAAAATATTGACTATGCCGCTTTAGGAAAGAGGATCAAGGAAAAGCGAATATCTGAAAAGCTTACACAGGAACAGCTTGGCGAAATGTGTGAGCTTTCATCGGCACATATCGGTCACATTGAAAGAGGAACACGCATTTTATCGGTAGAGGTGCTTTTCAGAATTGCGCAGGTGCTTAATGTGAGTGTTGATTATCTGCTTTTTGACTCTGTTGAAAATGATAACGTTTTTAACAGTATTGCACCTTTACTCAAAGATAACGATAAAAATAAGATAAATCGTTTTCTGAATATAGTACGTGTACTTGCTGAAAATATTAATGAATTGTAAATGTGAATTTGATAAAAATAAAACTGCCCTTGACTAAATTATAATCAAGGGCAGTTACTTTGTCCTGTGCTGACAGCACACTTTCAGTTTTTTTGTATAAAATTCTATTTTGCTCTTAAACACTCTGTAAGGCTTTATATATTTTTGCGGAAAAGGCTTCGGAAAAAGTCTGAACGACCGTCAAAAATCAGGTGAATAACGATGCACCCGCTGTCAATCTCAATTCATTTGACCTAATCATTCTTGACGATTTGGGCGTAGAAAAGGCAACGCAGACGGCTTACAACATTATTGACGATATTTACAGGAAGGCAATTCCGCTTATTGTTACGACCAATCTGTCGCCTGCGGAGCTGAAAAATCCCGACAGCCTTGAGAAAGACCGGATATACGGCAGGATTCTCGAAATGTGCTGTTTAACCAAAAAGACAGATGTAAAAATCAGCCGTCTTGAAATTGCAAGGACAAAAAGCAAACAGGCGAATAAGGATTTGAAC
The DNA here is from genome assembly GCA_945607165.1 of uncultured Ruminococcus sp. Classification (GTDB taxonomy): domain Bacteria; phylum Bacillota; class Clostridia; order Oscillospirales; family Acutalibacteraceae; genus Ruminococcoides. Next base: position 6,046 of record CALYYZ010000009.1, read on the forward strand.
ATATAGCGAAATGCACTCCCCGTAAAGCAGTAATGATATATAGCTGATATTGAGGAAACACTGAATAAATCACGCTGAAAGCTGTTTGCACATCTTGCCGGCATTTTCCGCAGGTTTACTCAAAAATCCTCGTAATGCGTCAGCATTACTTCTGACCGATTTTATACATAAGAACCTCTCTTTATATAAAAAAATTTTTTAAAAAGTACTTGACCTAAAGTCAGTTTTAGGTATTAATATATAATTAAGAACAACAAAAAATAATTTTGTGTAAAGAGAAAGGAGCAGATTATGTTAGGAAATTTTACTTATTGTAATCCGACAAAATTATATTTTGGAGAGGATTCACTCTCTAATTTAGGGGCGGAGCTTAAAAAATATGGACAGAATGTAGTGTTAATATATGGCACCGGTTCTATTAAGAAAAACGGAATCTATGACGAAGTAATGACTATCCTCAAGGAAGAGGGTAAGAATGTTACAGAGATTGCAGGTGTAATGCCAAATCCAACCCTTGAAAAATTGTATGAAGGTGTTGAAATTGCAAGAAATCACAAGGCAGATTTTCTCCTTGCAGTAGGTGGCGGATCTGTATGTGATTATGCAAAGGCAGTTTCCGTATCTGTTAATTGCGAGGAAGACCCTTGGGAGAAGTATTATCTTAAGTTTGATGAGCCTTCATGTGAGATAATCCCGGTAGGCTGTGTGCTGACAATGGTTGGTACCGGTTCTGAGATGAATACAGGAGCAGTCATTACCAACCATTCAGCGAAGCTTAAGATAGGTCATGTTTTTGCAGATGAAAAGATTATGCCTAAATTCTCTATTTTGAATCCGAAGTATACACTGACGCTTCCGCATTATCAGATGATTTCGGGAATTTATGATATTTTCAATCATATATGTGAGCAGTACTTTTCCGGAGAGGATGATAATACCAGCGACTACATCAGTGAAGGACTGATGAAATCCGTAATACATTCAAGTCGTATTGCGAATAAGAATCCGCAGGACTATGAAGCAAGGAGCAATATTATGTGGTCTGCAACATGGGCGCTTAATACATTGGTTGCCAAGGCAAAATCAACAGACTGGATGGTACATATGCTCGGTCAGTCTGTGGGAGCGTGTACAGACGCAACTCATGGTATGACACTGGCAGCAGTTTCATTACCGTATTATAGGCATATTATGCCTTATGGACTTGCAAAATTTGTTCGCTTCGCAAAGAATGTATGGGATGTTGATGCAACAGGAAAGACAGATGAACAGATTGCTTCTGAAGGTCTTACAGCAATGGAAAACTGGATGAAGGAACTTGGTCTTATATTGAACATTACCGAACTCGGTGCAACAGAGGATATGACTGAGGATCTTGTAAAGGGTACAATAGTCCTCTCCGGTGGTTACAAGTTGCTTGATGAGAATGAGATTGAACAGATTTTCAGAGAAAGTTTCTAAAAAATACAAGAAAGGAATAATTAGGGAAACACTGATTAAATCGTTTGTGCATATTGCGTAGCGTATGCAGGAAATGAAGCGGAGTTCATTACATTATACAGCTTTAAACCAATGACTTGAAAGACTAATATTTATATGATAAAATCAAAATATAAAATATCCAAGGGAGGAGCAGAGCAGTGGCAGACAGAGATTATTATATTATGTCGGGCGACACAACTGTTGCCAAGTGGGAAAATAATGAGCTGATGGTTTTTGACAACAGCTTGCTGCCGCTTTACTTAAAGCGTGTTCACAATGCCGATATGTGGCTTGAAACACGAGCTATTGATTCTCACAGAGCAAACTCCCGTCTGCTGAAAAAAGCGCTCAGGCTCAAGGAAAAGGACGATATCAGCACTGTGCTTTTTGTCAATGCTGCGACCATAACCGACAATTATTGGATAAAGCCTCTTGACAGTGAACTAAAATACAGTGATGTTCGCTTTTCAAATGATTACTTTGCGGGTTTGGCACTTAGGGGAAGCTATGCAAGCTTCAACAAAGCCGCTAACTCCAAACACTCCAACACCCCTGAGCTTACAAATATCGGAAGCTTTGAAAAGTGCTGGAGATTGATTGACGGAAAGTGGTGGATGTTCAAATCTGCAAATCACGACGAGCAGTTTTCTGAGTTGTTCATATACCGATTGGGAAAAGCGATTGGAATGAATATGGCTGTCTATGAGCGTGGCGACAAGTGTGTTAAAACTCTCGACTTTACCGACGGAGCAAGCGTAAATTTTGAGCCTGCGTTTACCTTTATGGGCGACAACGAGGACTATGACGATGTTGCCGAGAAGCTAAGGGAGATATGCCCTCAGGCTGTCGATGACTTTGTAAAAATGATTTTCCTTGATACGATAGTTGCCAATCCCGACAGACATACGGCAAATTTCGGATTGCTGCGCAGCACCGAAACAGGCAAGCTTTTAGGATTTTCTCCTGTTTTTGACCATAATATGGCTCTAATTTCAAGAGGTTACCCAAAAGCTCCGACAAAAAACGATATTCTCATTAATCTTTTCAACGATTTTCTGTCAAGCCATCCTAATTATAAAAAGCTCATTCCGACCGTCACCGAGGAAATGATAATGAGCATTATTAAAGAGCTGAATATGAAGGTCAGAAGCAAGGAAATTGTCAACCTGATTATGAAAAGATATGAAATGATAGATAAGTAAAGCAATCAATACACTATTTGTAACACATCTATTGTAATCATACACTAATTCTTTCATATTGCCTGTCAAAACCTTGATTTTTCGGGGCTTGATTGGTATAATATAGGATACAGCTCATTTGCTGAAAATAAGGGAGGAATTACTCTATGTGTAAGAAAAAACCGTTTTATATCACTACGCCCATATACTATCCTTCGGGCAATCCGCATATCGGACACTGCTACACCACCGTAGCCTGCGATTCAATCGCAAGGTACAAGCGAATGCAGGGCTATGATGTAATGTTTCTTACAGGCACAGATGAGCACGGCTTGAAAATTGAACAAAAGGCTGCTGAGAAGGGGATTACTCCAAAGCAGTATGTTGATGAAATTGTCGAGATTTTTAAAGGCCTTTGGGATTTTATGAATGTTGACTATGACAGATATATCCGTACCACCGACGATTATCACATTGAAACCGTACAAAGGATTTTTAAGGAGCTTTACGACAAGGGCTACATCTATAAGGGTGAATACAAAGGAAAATACTGTACTCCCTGCGAGAGCTTCTGGACTGACAGCCAGCTTGTTGACGGAAAATGCCCCGAGTGCGGAAGAGATGTTGTTGAGGCTAAGGAAGAGGCATATTTCTTTAAAATGGCTCCCTTTGCAGAAAGAATTGAAAAGCTCCTTACCGAAACCGATTATCTTCAGCCAAAAACTCGTGCAACCGAGCTTGTAAACAATTTTATCAAGCCCGGTCTTGAGGATCTTTGCGTGTCCAGAACAACCTTTAAGTGGGGTATTCCCGTTACCTTTGACGACAAGCATGTCGTTTATGTTTGGATTGACGCTCTTTCAAACTATATTTCAGCTCTCGGATATCAGAACGAAAAGTATTCCGACTATGACAAATTCTGGCCTGCCGATGTTCATATGGTTGCAAAGGATATTATGCGCTTTCACGCAATTATCTGGCCTGCAATGCTTATGGCTCTTGAGCTTCCTTTGCCGAAGCACCTTGCCGTTCACGGCTGGATAACCTTTAACGGTCAGAAAATGTCAAAGTCGCTGGGTAATGTTGTTGACCCCTTCATTTTGGGCAAGCGTTACGGCGCCGACGCAATCCGTTATCATATTATGCGTGAGATGGCTTTGGGCGCCGACAGCTCGTTCTCGAATGAAATTATGATAAACCGTATAAATTCAGACCTTGCAAACGGCTTTGGAAATCTCGTTTCACGCACGGTTGCTATGGTCGAAAAATATTTCGGAGGAACTCTGCCTGCCGAGCGTGAAAGCGGTGACTTTGACGATGACTTAATTGAAACCGCCGTATCCTTAAAGGCGAGGGTTGACAGCTTTATTGATGAAACTCAGCTTAACAATGCGCTTGCAGAAATTTTCAAGGTTGTTTCCAGAGCGAATAAGTACATTGACGAAACTGCTCCCTGGGTGCTTGCAAAGGATGAAAATAACAGGGCAAGGCTTGCAGCCGTGCTTTATAATCTGCTTGATACAATACGCATTACGGCTACTCTTCTTTCTGCATTTATGCCCGAGACAATGCCAAAGGCTTTAGAGCAGATAGGTGCCTGCGAAAAATGCGCCTGCTATGAAAACGCTGACAGGTTCGGCTGTTTACCGGCAAATGTTACCGTTAAAAAGGGCGAGGTACTGTTTCCGAGAATTGATGTTGAGAAGGAAATTGACGAGCTTAACAGCATTATCAAAAATAACAGTGAAGAGGACGAGCAGACCAAGAAGCTCAAGGAAGAAATTGAGGGCGTTGCACAAATCGGAATTGATGATTTTTGCAAGGTAGACCTCAGGGTTGCCGAAATAAAGGCCTGCGAGCCTATCAAAAAAGCTAAGAAGCTTCTGAAGCTCACTGTTTTTGACGGAGTTAAGGAGAGAACCGTTGCAAGCGGAATTGCAATGCACTACACTCCTGATGAGCTTGTAGGAAGAAAAATTGTGCTTGTTTCAAATCTTAAGCCGGCAAAGCTCTGCGGTGTTGAGAGCTGCGGAATGATATTGGCAGGTACCTGCGGCGATAATGTAAAGGTAATCTTTGTTGACGATATGCCTGCCGGCTCAAAAATCAGCTAATCCTGTTAAAATTAACTTTGCGAGGGAATAATATCCGATTGGGTGTTATTCCCTGTGTTTTTGATTTATACTGATATGGAGAGATAAAGTGATACGCTCAGCAGCTCTAAAAAAAAGATACAATCTGATAGATATGCTTCGGGGCATTGCAATAGCAAATATGATTGCATTTCACTTTTGCTATGATTTTTTTAAGATTTACGGCGTCTGCACCGAATGGACCTCTTTTCCTTGGATTTTTATATGGGAGAGGTTTATTTGCTGTACCTTTATCATACTTTCGGGAATATCGCTGAACTTTTCGGGTAAGCCGGTTTTCAGGGGTATCGTTGTAAACATCTGCGGCCTTTTGATAACCGCCGTCACCCTGATTTTTGTTCCGAGGTTTCCTGTATGGTGCGGTATTTTGAACCTTATCGGCACTTCAATGATAGTTTTCGGACTTCTCGGAAAGCCCCTGCAAAAAATTAATTCCACTGCGGGCGCTGTGGTTTCTTTTCTTCTGTTTATGCTGACCTACGGCATACAGTTCGGATACATCGGAATTTTTGATATTCAGCTTATACAGCTTCCAAGGCTTCTTTATTCCTCAAATGCCCTCGTATTTTTAGGCTTTATCCCCAAGGACTTTTTCTCGGCTGATTATTTTCCGATTTTCCCTTGGCTGTTTCTGTTTTTATTCGGAATGTTTTTGTGGAGAATTATCAAAGAAAACGGGCAGGATACATACTTTAAAAAAGGCTCAGGCTTTTTTTGCTTTTTAGGACGGCACAGCCTGATTATTTATTTGATTCATCAGCCTACGGTAATGCTGGCAGCCTGCCTTCTTGCACAGATGTTCACTTAATATATAACAAGAAAGCACACGCTTTTTTTAGACATCGCTCGTGCGCACGCAGGGCGCAACCGGGCGGGCAATATAATTCTTTTATTTTCCTATCAAATAAAAAGCTCTCCTCAAAGGGAGAGCCTTGTATTCAGCGTCAGTGCCTTTAATCGGTATTGACGCTTTTTGTCTGAAACTGAAAAATCACATTTCGGTGATAAGCTCGTTTATTGTTTTTCCCGGCGGAATCATCGGAAGAACATTGTCATCGGGACTGATAGCACAGTCTACAACAACCGGCTTTTTCATATCGAAGGCCTGTCTTAAAACAGATTTTATTTCATCATTTTTTGTGATTCTGAGTCCGTCAATTCCAAACGCCTGAGCAAGCTTTACAAAGTCGGTTGCCCTGTGGGGGTCTGTCTGAGAAAAACGGCTTCCGTAAAACAGCTTCTGCCACTGTCTTACCATTCCGAGCACAGTGTTGTTCATAACAACAACTACAACAGGAAGATTATACGACTTCATTGTTACAAGCTCGTTTAGATTCATATGGAAGCTTCCGTCACCGGTGATGAGAATCACCCTTTTGTCGGGAAAAGCTGTCTGTGCGCCTATAGCTGCACCCATTCCGTAGCCCATAGTGCCCATACCACCCGAGGTGAGCAGAGTTCTGCTGTTTTCAAACTTGCTGTACTGAGCAACCCACATTTGATGCTGACCGACATCGGTGGCGATTATGTCACTGTCAGACTTGATTTCATTGATAGTTCTGAGTACCTCCTGAGGAAGTACAAAGTCTGATTCTACATTATCATTGTTTTCACCCTGACGCTTCCATTCCTCTATTTTTTCAAGCCAGGGCTTATGATTTTGCTGTTCAAGACCAATAGTGAGGGCAATTAGTATATCCTCAATATCGCCCAGAATATACTCGTCAACCTTTACATTTTTATTAATCTCTTTTTTATCAATTTCAAGCTGAACTATCTTTGCCTGCTCGCCAAATTTCTCTCTGTCTCCGGCAACTCTGTCGGAGAATCTTGCGCCGCAGGAAATGATAAGGTCACATTCGGCAGTAATCATACCTGTCTCATATCCGCCGTGCATTCCGATATTTCCCATGCAAAGGGGATGACTTGCAGGAATACAACCGAGTCCCATAAGGGAACAGCAAACAGGAGCGTCAATAAGCTCTGCAAATTTAATAAATTCTTCGCTTGCGTCTGCGCTGATTATTCCGCCGCCTGCGTATATCATAGGCTTTTTTGCCTCTGTGATGAGCTTCTGAACCTTAATTACGGCTTCGGGATTTTTAATTTCAATCATTTCACGCCTTTTCGGACTTGCAGGAGTAAACTCGGTTACAGCTGCGGTAACATCCTTAGGCACATCAACGAGGACAGGCCCTTTTCTTCCCTGCTGTGCAAGGGCAAACGCTTCCCTGATAGCGTCGGCAAGATCCTCAACTTTTGTTACAAGGCGGCTTGACTTTGTGATTGGCTTTACAATGTTTACAATGTCAACCTCCTGAAAGCTGTCTCTGCCGAGCTGATCTGTGTTTACATTACCCGTAATGGCAACAATAGGGATACTGTCAATATTTGCGGTTGCAATACCCGTTACAATGTTTGTTGCTCCGGGGCCTGATGTTGTGAAAACAACACCTGTCTTTCCGGTTGCACGGGCATATCCGTCAGCCGCATGGGAAGCTCCCTGTTCGTGAGCCGTAAGAATATGCTTTATCCTGTCGCTGTACTTATACAAAGCGTCGTAAGTATTAAGCGCAGCTCCGCCCGGATAACCGAAAATTGTATCAACTCCCTGTTCAAGCAAGCACTCACAGATTATTTCAGCACCTGTCAATTTCATATTTTCTCTCTCCTTCACTGTGTTTGATACAAATATTACCTTATATTACCTTACGGTATGATACAGTCTTACAAAATCATCAACCGCTCCGACAGTCTTTTTACTCGCTGTTTCGCAAAATTCGTCAAAATCAGCTCCGGTGTTCATATTCAAATCATCGGAAATTGCTCTGATAATAACATACGGCACCGAGAAGCAGTAGCAGGTATGACCGACAGCGGCGCCCTCCATTTCACAGGCAAGGGCTGAGAAATTCTTTCCGACCTTTACTCTGTCATTATATTCGGAAACAAACATATCTCCGCTTGCGATGGTTCCCTGCTCAACTCTTGTATTCTCAATATTTTTACAAATACGAGTTAAAAGCTCCACAGCCTTTGGGTTACATTCAAAGAAAACCTTTCTTTCATTCGGAAAAAACACAGTGCCTCTGCTGTCGCCGAGAGCAATGGTGTTCATATCGTGCTCGACAGCCTTATCGGCAACCACAATGTCACCTATGCTCACTGAGTCACTGACTGCGCCGGCTATTCCGCTGTTAACAATTATTTCGGGTTTAAAATGCTCAATCATCATTGAGGTGCATATTGTGGCATTGACCTTTCCCACTCCGCAAACGCACACTACCACGCTTTCACCGTGAAGAACACCCTCTGTAAAGCGCATATTTGCAAAATATTTTTCACTTTTTTTATCCAGAAGCCTTTCTATTCCTTTGGCTTCAAGCTTCATTGCACAGATTATTCCAATCATCGGCTGTCTCCTGTCAATCAAAATTTCCTGTCTGATACATTATCACCGACAAGGCGGCGAGAGGGGCGGTTTCGGCTCTGAGTATTCTTTTTCCCAGGGTTGCCGCACTGGCACCGGATTTTTCGGCAAGCTCAACCTCGCCCTTTTCAAATCCGCCCTCACTTCCGATAAACATTCCCAAGGCTTTCGGAGAACCGTTTAAAATATCCTTTACGGGCTTTCCGCCTTCCTCATAAAAAATAATATTAATATCGTTTTCACTGCATAGGTCAACTGCTTTTTCAAACGGCACACAGTCGCAAACCTCGGGCACAATACCTCGTTTGCTCTGCATTGCCGCCTGCAAGGCTATTTTTTGCCATCTCAGGCGTTTTTTCTCAAGAGATTTTTCATCCGGACGAGATACGCACCTTGCGGAAACAACCGGAACTATCCTGCTTATTCCAAGCTCAACGCATTTTTGGACTATATAATCCATTTTATCTCCCTTTGGCAAAGCCTGATACAGAGTAACAAAAATGTCCGGCTCGTTTTCACATTTTTTCTCGGACAAAACCTCAACCTCAACGCTCTGAGCGTCTGTTTTTGAAATAACACATTCATACTGCATACCGACGGGTGTAACAAGGGTAATATTCTCACCCTTTTTCATTCTGAGAACCTTTGAAATATGCTTTGCGTCTTCACCGAAAATAATATGTCTGTCGTTAATCTCATTCTGTTCGGAAAAAAACCACGCCATAATAACCTCAAAATTTACAATAGATACTTTTTTTCGTTGTTTCTTTATATAATAACATCTCAAACGACGAAATGCAAGAATTTAATATGAGGAATCACTTAATTAATCAAGCGGAAAGCTGTTTGCACATCTTGCCTGCATATTTTTGTCGGCTTGCAAAAAATGTTCCAAAGGGCTTGTATAATAAACAGCGTCGCTGACAAATCAAAAAATCCGATTGGTTTCCTTAATGAAGGTCAATCGGATTTTGCGTTCAGGCTGTGATTTTTTGAGCGTATATGTGCAAAATTATCGGCTTGATTGTTGATAAATCTATTGATATGTGATAGAATTATGCCATAAATACAAAATGGTGGTGTTTATTATGTATTGTATTGTATGCGGAGCATATAATCCTGATGAAAATTTATATTGTCAGCACTGCGGCAGCAGGCTTGCTCAGGATCAAAATGACAGTACGGTCAAAGCAGAAGGAACTGTTTCGATTAATGAAGGCTTTGATTCGGACGACAGAACCGTAGCGACGGGCTATAACAATACAAACAGCCAAAACGATCCTTATGATTTTGAAAAAACTCAGACCTCGGGTCATCGCTCGTCACAAAGCGGCAATTTCACAAACCAAACCGAGGGTGTCGGCGGTTATGGCGGCTATCGGAATTATCCGAACAGCACAAATCCGGTCGGTAATGGCTATGACGGCGAGCAAAACAAAAGCAATACTAAATTGATACTGATAATTTGTATCACGCTTGTTTCCCTGATTGCCGTTGGCGTTGGCGGATTCTTCCTTTTAAGCAGCATTAAGACTGAGGAAAGCTCGGTACGGTCGAAATCCTCAAGTGTAACAGAAAGAGAAACCGAAAGGGAGAGCAGCAGAGAAGAAACTACCGCAAAGCCTGAAAAAAAGAAATTTAATAATATTATTAATGAAACAGACGAGCTGACCGAGGAAGAAATGAGCGATATTCAGGAGCTTGCCGAGGAAAAAAGCGATACAACGGGACTTAAAATTATTCTCGATATCGGCGGTGATTTAGACAGCAATATAGAAAGATACGCAGAAAACAAATGTAAATCAAACTGCGGAAAAAACGGAGTCTATATTGCGATAGATACCGAGAACTATTCCTCTGCAATAGGCATTTCCGGCAATGCAAAAAAATATGTGACAAATTCGGTAAAAAAAGAAATAATTGATTGCATTGACGATAAGGTAATGGACGGGCAATACTTCAAGGCCTGCACTCAGGCAATAAAGAAAATTCCCGACAAAGCCGATGAATCACTTGCTTTTGGCTTTGACGAGGTTGTCGGCGCCGAACAGGTAATCTATGTTAAGAAAAACAGCGGTTCAAACACAGGCAAGCTTACACTTGTAGACTGGTCGGGAGACGAGCCGAGAAAGCTCTATGAAATAAGCACCGTTTATCTTGGAATGGACGGCATTACAAGCTCTCCGAGCGAGTATAAAAATGCAACTCCCAAGGGTACCTTTAAGCTCGGCTTTGCTCTTTCCGACCATTATCTTGATACGAATTTGGATACCAAGCTTATATCAAGCGGTGCGGTCTGGGTAAACGACTCCAATTCAAACTACTATAACACGCTTCAATACGGAAGCACGAGCAATTCGTCGTGGAGCAGTGCGGAAGATGTTTATGCAAATTTCAAAAAAGGCTATTACGAAGCCTGCATACTCATAGAGCACAACGGCGACGGATATACAAGGGGTACTCCCGGAAAAGGCTCGGCTATGTTTATTTCGGGAAAGAGTCAAAATGTAGGCACAAGCTACGGAGATGTAAATGTAACAACCTCTCAGATTAAGACTCTGCTCTCACACCTTGATTCAGACAAAAATCCGCACATAGTTATAAGTTGAGGACAGTTATGAAAAAAACAGAAAAGAATAAAAGTGGGAAAAAAACCAAAATCTATATTTTTATTGCTGTAATGTGGCTGGTGATAATTGCATTTGCAGCAGCGGTTATGTTTGTAATTTTCAGCGGCCCGAAAAATGACAGCAAGCAGCCGGTTTTGCCGGCAACAAAGGATTCGCCGACGGTGGCTCAGACTCAGCCTGAAACTACTGCGGAACCGACAAAGGCTACTCAGCCTGAAGCTACTGAAGAAAACACGCAGCAGACCGCAACACAGAAGCCTGCGGAAAACTCAAAGCAATTTACCGCACTTATCGAAAAGGCGGGACTCTCGGCAGAGGAGCTGAGTTTTCAGCAGCTCGTGGTGGTTGACTCAAGCTCGTCTTCTGCGGTTGTGAATTGTTTTGAAAAGAAGAACGGTGTGTGGACTCAGGCTGAGGAACTTGCTTCAATCAACGGCTTTGTCGGCAGACAGGGCGTCAGCAGCGACGCAAATGAAAAAGCTTCCTACACACCGAAAGGCTTGTTTTCAATAGGAACCGGCTTCGGAATTATGGACGATCCGGGAACAGGTCTTGATTACATTAAGGTTAAGCAGGACAGCTATTGGGTTGACGATCCGAATTCTAAGTATTATAACCAATATGTCGAGGGTACGGCTGATAAGGATTGGAGCAGTGCAGAACATCTGATAAGCTACAGTCCGGACTACAATTACTGCTTCTTCATTGAGTACAACACAAATCCCGTTGTTCCGGGCAAAGGCTCCGCCTTCTTTATGCATGTCGGCAGCACCTCAACAGCAGGCTGTGTGGCTGTTTCCCAGGGAGAAATGGTTAATATATTGCGTTGGCTCAGAAAAGACAGTCAGCCGCACATTCTTATAATGTAGCCGACTCAGTCGAAAAATCCGACAGCACAATATTCACAAACGATTTAATCAGTATTTCCTTAAAAACAAGCACCGATAAATATTGATGATTTGATTAAACCGTGATAAAATCATTTTGAAATTATTGGAAACGGAGGCTTTTATATGAAAAAGCTTTTATCACTCACCCTTGCAGTGATTTTTACATTTTGTTTATTCCCTGCATCAATTTCTGCTTCGGCGGCGTCATCTCTGAGCCTGAACGCTGAATATGCAGAGCTATTCACTGTAAGCGAGCGAGACAGCGATGCACTTACCATTCCGGATAGCTTAAATCAAAGCTTTACCTTTAAGGTTACGGGAACCGAGTCGAAGGTATCGTGGCGTGTAACATCAGGCTATACCGTAAACATTGACAGCAACGGAACCGTAACGCCTGCTTATGACATCTGGTACCACAAGGGTAATGTGTCTTCAACATTCCCAATGGACGGTTATACCTCAATGACCAAAGAGCCAAAACTGGGCGAATCGGTCATTGAGGCAAGAGTTGACGGAGTAAGACTCAGCGCAACAGTTGTTTCAAGAGACTACGCTGAGTATTATGCCGAAGAAGTTTTGAACAAATTTGCAGAAGAAAAGCTTACCGACAACTTGTCAACGGAAGAGCTGCTTGACGCTATATGCAGCTTTCCTGCACAGTATGATTACAGTCCTTATTATTCCGGTTATGTGGGAATGATTGTTCACGGCGGAGGAGATTGCTGGGCAAGTACAAGCGCCATTAATTATTTGTGCGACCTTAAAGGACTTAAATATCACACAAGGAACGCTGTAAACGACCCCGGTGCAGGCGGCGGTCACCGAAATACTGCGGTAATAGTTGACGGGGAAGTGTATGTTTTGGATGCAGGATATAGCGGAACTGCACCGAGATATTACAATGTTTATAAGCTGACAGGTGGCTTCTCATATACAGTCAGCGGTAATAATGCAAGAATTTATATGTATGACGGCGACCAAACGGTTGTAAACATTCCCGAAACCATTAACGGATACACCGTAACTACTGTCGGTAAGCATCTTTTGTATTACAATCAGCTTTATGCCGATTTTTATGCCACAGAGGTTACAATTCCGTCAACAGTGACTTATATTGAGCCTTATGCTTTCAGCGATATAGAGAAGCTTGAAAATATTTATATTGATGACAATAACACCGTGTATAAGGATGTTGACGGAGTTGTGTATTCAAAAGACGGCAAAACTCTGGAGATTTTCCCCAACGGAAAATCCGGTAATTACACTGTTGAGCCGACAGCCGAAAAGATAGGTGACTATGCCTTTTATTATTCAAAAAAGCTTTCATCTGTAAAAATTCCCGAAGGGGTTAAGACAATAGGCGAGGGAGCTTTCGGTGATTGCTCAAAGCTTGAGTCCTTAGAGCTTCCCGAAAGCTTAGAGAGCATAAGCTGTTTTGCTTTTTATAATACCGGCAGTCTTAAGGAGATTACAATTCCCGCCTCTGTAACGGAGATTGACGAGAACGCATTTAACGATTCGTCAATTATCATAAAGGGCTACAAAGATTCATATGCACAGAGCTTTGCCGAAAGCAAAAACTATACCTTTGAAGAGCTTTCCTCACTTTTAATCGGAGATACCGATTTAGACGGAGAGTTGAGTATTCGTGACGCAACCGAAATCCAAAAGCATTTGGTAAAAGATATTGTTCTCAGTGAGGATGCTTTGAAAGTTGCTGATGTTGATGCAGACGGAGATATAATCGTTTCCGACGCAACAATGATTCAGCAGAAGCTTGCAGGTCTTATAGATAAGTTCCCTGCGGAGCAATAAGAATTTAATAAGCAATAAGAATTTAAAAAGGTCGGACACCGCATTGAGCGATGCTCCGACCTTTACTGTACTTATTGTCAAAAGCTCTGAGATTAAGCCTTACCGACTGAGCCGAAAAGCTCCATCTTCTCTTTAACTGTAGCCTTAATTGCTTCAGCGCCGGGAGCAAGAAGCTTTCTGGGGTCAAAGCCCTTGCCTTCAAGATCCTTGCCTGCCTCAACATACTTTCTTGTAGCGTCGGCAAATGCGAGCTGGCACTCAGTGTTTACATTGATTTTTGATACACCGAGGGAAATTGCCTTTTTGATCATATCTGCGGGAATACCGGTGCCGCCGTGAAGAACGAGGGGCATATCGCCTGTGAGCTGCTGAATAGCGTCAAGAGTTTCAAAGCTGAGTCCCTGCCAGTTTGCGGGATACTTGCCGTGAATGTTGCCGATGCCTGCTGCAAGCATTGTAACACCGAGATCTGCAATCATTTTGCACTCTTCGGGATCTGCGCACTCGCCTGCACCTACAACGCCGTCTTCCTCGCCGCCGATTGAGCCAACCTCTGCCTCAAGCGAAAGACCGAGCTTTTCACAGGTTGCAACAAGCTCCTTTGTCTTTTCAATGTTTTCCTCAATGGGATAGTGTGAGCCGTCGAACATAACTGAGCTGAATCCTGCTTCGATACATTTCTTAGCACCCTCATATGAGCCGTGATCAAGATGAAGAGCTACGGGAACGGTGATGTTAAGCTCCTCGAGCATACCGTTTACCATTCCCACTACAGTTTTGTAGCCGCACATATACTTTCCTGCGCCCTCGGATACACCGAGAATAACGGGAGAGTTAAGCTCCTGAGCTGTCAAAAGAATTGACTTTGTCCACTCAAGGTTGTTAATGTTGAACTGACCTACTGCATAGTGGCCTGCCTTTGCTTTTGTAAGCATTTCTTTAGCGTTTACTAATGGCATTTTCAATCTTCCTTTATTTATTATTTCAGCAGAATTTTCTACCGGTCCGCCGAGTTACTATTATTATACAATAAAAAATTTCAAATATAAAGTGTTTTAAGAAAAAATATGATAATTTTTTAACAATTTGTCGAATTGAAAGAAATTGACAGCTTTTTTGCAGAAATATCACGCAATTTTCAGTTTGCTCTCACCAAGTCCTAACAATAAACGGTTGCTTTTGATATTTTTGCGTTGTATAATAATATCAGCGGTGAATCGGGCACTGTTGCCCCGATAATCACTCACACAGGCTTAACAGACTAATTCACAGGAGGTCCGATATGGACAATAATGAAATATATAACGAACAGCCCGGCAGGCCGTTTACCGAAAGAACAGAACCGACCGAAGGTGTTCAGCCGGACGAGGCTGAGCCTGAGCAGAATAATGACAGCGGTGCGCCTGTGAGCGAGCAGTTTTCTGCGACAGACAGCTCATCTGCACAAGCTGCACAGCCGGTCAGTGTTCATACGGGACAGTATTGTCCCGAGCAGAATATAAACGGCTGCTATGCTCATCAAAGCGGAAACAATGAATATATCCCTCAGAATGTGAACGGTAATTATCCCACTCAGAATATGAACGGCTGCTATGCTCCTCAAAACGGGAGCTATGGCTGTGCACCTCAGAGCGTGAACAATAATTATCCGCCGCAACAGAATGTGAACGGAAGCTATGTTCCTCAGGGTACCCCCGCAGCAGGCTGTTACGGAGCACCGCCGTCCGGTAATTTTTACGGACAGAATTACGGCGCCGGTCAGCCATACAGCGGCGGCTTCAGTCAACCTGTGCAGGATTTTTCCTCTCAGGCTCAGAGCATACCCAAGCCCGAAAAGAAAAAGGTCAGCGCAGGCCTTGTTGCGGTAGTGATTTCAATGTTTGCCCTGATAATAGTCGGCTTTGTCGGTATGACTCTTTACCTTTCCGCTGTTGTAAGTCCCGAAAACGGCAAAACCTACAGCAATAAATATGATGATATTTTTGATTACAACGACCGCTATTTTGACGACGAGGACAGCGATTCCTACGACTTTACCGTTCCGAACGACAGCAGCTCGCCTGATGTGGATTCCAACGCTCACCCCGAAAGCGACTACAGCGACAAAACGGACAAGAGCTTTAAGGGCATAACGCTCGGCAATATTCCGAAGGATTCTGACGATGACGATAAGTATAATACACAGTCTGCAACATCAAAGGCTTCAAAATCGGTAGTGGGTATTGTGTGCTATAAGGGTGATTCCGAGGATTCCGTTCCAAGCTCACAGGGAAGCGGAATAATAATTACCAAGGACGGATACATTGCTACAAATTCTCATGTTATCGGCGACAGCAGGACTGCGTACAAAATCAAGGTGGTTACCTCTGATAAAAAGAGCTATACTGCCGGAGTGGTCGGCTTTGACACAAGATCGGACTTAGCGGTTTTAAAGCTTGAAAATCCACCCAAGGATCTTGAACCGGCTGAGTTCGGAAGCTCCGACAGGCT
>CALYYZ010000010.1 GCA_945607165.1 uncultured Ruminococcus sp.
TGTGAAGCGTCAACAACCAAAATTGCACCCTCACAGGCGGCAAGAGAACGGGATACCTCATAGTTAAAGTCCACATGACCGGGAGTGTCAATCAGATTAAACAAATACTGCTCACCGTCGTCTGCATTGTAAAGTACACTTACGGCACGAGCCTTTATGGTAATTCCTCTTTCTCTCTCAAGCTCCATATCGTCAAGAAGCTGAGACTCCATATCTCTTGCGGCAACTGAATTTGTTTGTTCCAGAATCCTGTCGGCAAGCGTACTTTTGCCGTGATCTATATGAGCAATGATACTGAAATTTCTTATTTTATCCTGTGGGAAAGACATTAATATCCTCCTGACATTAGGTTTTTTTGGGGGGTGTATCCGAAATTGCAAAAAGGCTGCAAGAATCTGCCGATACAGATTATCCGCTTGCTTTTCGTGAATGGATACTCTTCAAAGAAGCTGCGTTTATAAGCTTGTTTGATTATAACACATCAAAGCGGATTTAACAAGCACTGCATAGGGAAACGCTGAATAATTAATTGGTGTTTTGCGATTATTTTATTTACTTTTAGCAAAAAATAGGTTATAGTTATATCAGTAACATCATATTCCGACCCAAAGGCGGTGCTTTATGAAGAAGATTTGCGCTGTTATAATGATTTTTAGTGTTATTCCGTTTTTGCTTTGCTCCTGCTTTGAAACTCAGATTTCCGAAATTTCTCTGAGTAAAACCGAAGCGTCAATGACTGTGGGCGACAGTCTGCGACTGTATGTAACCGTTAAGCCTGACGGGGCAGACAAAAGGACGCTCAGCTGGACAAGCTCCGACTCAAAAATCCTGAGTGTGAATGACGGAAGAGTCAAGGCTAAAAAGGCAGGAGAAGCCACAGTATCGGCAAAAACAGAAAACGGACTGATTGCCGATTGCAAAATAACCGTTGTTGATAAACAGATTCAGGAGGTTGTGCTTGACCAGCGCAGCGCATCGGTAACAGAGGGCAAAAAGATTCAGCTCTCTGCCTCTGTTCGCCCCTATGACGCACCTACGGATTCTCTGAAGTGGCAGTCTGCCGATGAAAAAATAGCAACGGTTGACAGCGAGGGCTTTGTGTCCGGAGTTTCTCAGGGAGAGGTCAGCATAATTTGCTCTGCAAACAGCGGAAAATCCGCCGTTTGCAAGGTTACTGTAAAGTCGCCTGCCGTAACAAATCCCACTGTGCTCCCGACCGATCCCAAAACAGGAGCTTCCAACCCTCCGTTTTCGGGTGATGTTTTAAATTTGGGCAAGGAAAAGGTAAACACAATGCGTAGCACTGCGACTGAAATCGGCAGTAAATACAAGGAAGATTTTATTTTTTATGATTCGTCCTTCAGAAAGCTTACTGACTCCGAGCTTACCTCTCTGAGCAAGGACGACCTTCAGCTTGCGATAAACGAAATATATGCCCGTCACGGCAGACCGTTTAAATCGGAAGAGCTGAAAAAACGCTTCAAAGCTACAAAGTGGTACATTGAACGACCGACCTATTCGGACTCAGAGCTGAACGAAATCGAAAGCTACAATATCGGTATTCTCAGCCGCTACAGGTGATTGTTGCGGGCAGCTTGAACAGAGATATTGCAAAAAAATTAGTGCTTTGCCTTTGTTTTTGAAAAAACTTATTGATAAACTAATTTGTATTTGTTATAATGATAGGAAATAAAAATTGATTTATAACAAGATGTAAAACGGAGGGGAATTATGCTGAATACTGACTACAATGAAAAATTCGGTAAGGAAGGACTGACCTTTGACGATGTTCTTCTGATACCGGGCGAATCCGATGTTGAGCCGAAGTCTGTTGATGTTTCAACTCATCTTACAAAGACCATTAAGCTTAATACACCGCTTATGACTGCGGCTATGGATACCGTAACCGAAACCGATATGGCTATCGCTATCGCAAGAGAAGGCGGAGTTGGTATTATTCATAAGAATATGCCCATTGAGCGTCAGGCTGACCAGGTTGACCGTGTTAAGAGAAGCGAAAACGGTGTTATAGTAAATCCGTTTTTCCTTTCACCCGAAAATACGGTAAGAGACGCCGACAATCTTATGGGAAAATATAAAATTTCAGGCGTTCCGATCTGTCGTGACGGCAAGCTTGTCGGCATTATTACAAACCGTGACCTCCGTTTTATGACAGGTGAAGATTTTGCTCAGCCTATTTCAAATGTTATGACTCGAGAAAATCTCGTAACAGCTCCCGTTGGCACAACGCTTAAAGAGGCTCAGGAGATTTTGCGACAGCACAGAATCGAGAAGCTTCCTATCGTAGGCAATGACGGCAGCCTTAAGGGACTTATTACAATTAAAGATATTGAAAAGAGTGTGCAGTATCCTAACTCGGCCCGTGACGAAAGAGGCAGACTTATCTGCGGCGCTGCAATCGGAGCAACTGCCGATGTGCTCGACAGAGTTGCGGCTCTTCTTGAATCACAGGTTGATGTTGTCGTGCTCGACTCTGCTCACGGTCACAATTCAAATGTTGTGAATTCTGTTGCAAGGGTAAAGAAGGCATATCCCAACCTTCCGCTTATTGCAGGAAACATTGCAACGGCAGAAGCCGCAAAGGCTTTGATTGACGCAGGTGCAGACGCAATTAAGGTCGGCATAGGTCCCGGCTCAATTTGTACCACAAGAATCGTTGCCGGTATCGGTGTGCCCCAGATTACTGCAATTTATGACGCTGCCTGCGAGGCATCAAAGTACGGTATTCCCGTAATTGCCGACGGCGGAATCAAATACAGCGGCGACATAGTAAAGGCATTCGCAGCAGGCGGAAGCGTTGCAATGATCGGCTCGCTTGTTGCCGGCTGTAAGGAAAGCCCCGGAGAGAATGAAATCTATCAGGGCAGACAGTTTAAGGTTTACCGTGGAATGGGCAGTCTCGGCGCAATGGGCAAGGGCAGTGCCGACAGATATTTCCAGGCAAGCAACAACAAGTTTGTTCCCGAGGGCGTTGAGGGTCGTGTACCCTACAAGGGAATGCTCTCCGATACTGTTTATCAGCTTATGGGTGGTCTGCGTTCAGGAATGGGCTACACCGGCTGCGCAACCATTGAGGAGCTTCACAAAAAGGCAAGATTTGTTAAGATTTCCGGAGCAGGTCTTCGTGAAAGCCACCCCCACGACATTCAAATCACCAAGGAAGCACCGAACTATTCTTACAACTTTAGCTGATATTCTTCATTTTGAATCTATGCCTGCCGAGATTTTCGGCAGGCTGAATTTTACAAAAAAACAAAAAATTTTAAAAGGATGAATTTTATGTACAGACTCGGCATTGACCTCGGCGGTACAAATATCGTTGCAGGTGTAGTAGACGAAAACTACAAAATCGTTGCAAAGGCTTCGTGCAAAACAGTCGTTCCCCGTCCGGAAAGCGAAATCTGTGACAGTATGGCTGAAGTGGCAAAGAAAGCAGTTGCAAAGGCTAAAATCACAATGGAGGACATTGATTCTATCGGAATCGGTGTTCCCGGAGCAGTAAACCCCAAAACCGGTGTTATTGAGTACTCGGCAAACCTCTTTTTCCACAACTGGGAGGTTGTAGAAATGATGCAGGAGCGACTCAACATCAAGGTGAAAATTGAAAACGACGCTAACGCAGCCGCCTTGGGCGAATATCTTGCCGGCAGTGCAAAGGGCGCAAAAAATGCTGTTGCAATTACTTTAGGCACAGGAGTAGGCGGAGGAATCATAATCAACGGCAAAATCTACAGTGGCTCTAACTTTGCGGGAGCAGAGCTGGGACATATGGTTATTGTTAAGGACGGCAAGGAGTGTGCCTGCGGCAGAAGAGGCTGTTGGGAAACCTATGCGTCGGCAACAGGACTTATCAACCTGACAAAGCAAAAGATTCTTTCCGAAAAGCTTGAGTTCAGCTATATGCTTAAGCTTTGCGAGGGTGATATCAACAAGGTTGACGGAAGAACAGCCTTTGACGCTATGCGTGACGGCGATCCCACAGCAAAGGCTGTTGTTGACGAGTACATCAGCTACCTGTCCTGCGGCCTTGTGAATATCATCAACATTTTCCAGCCCGATGTTCTGTGCATCGGCGGCGGAATCTCTAACGAGGGAGAAAATCTGCTCGGACCTGTTCGTGCCTATATTGAGCGTGAGCGTTACACAAAGCACAACGACAAGCAGACAATCGTGTGTACCTGTACTCTGGGCAACGATGCCGGCATAATCGGTGCAGCCTATCTTGACTGATTTTATCAAAATACTTTTATAATACCTATTCAGCCGTTGCAGAGCTTGAGCCTTGCAGCGGCTTTTTGTTTTGTGGAGAATTGTGCAGACAGGGCGCAGCTTGCTGGCAAAACAAAAAAGCTCCCTGAATATAGGGAGCCGATTCCTGTCGGATTTACTGAAACAGTTTATGAATTTTTAAGAGACGATTTTCCAAGTCAAGCCTGCCCAGACCGAGAAAGCTGTTCTCTCTATCCTTTACCCGCAAAACAGCGTTATCGCCGAGCCGAGTGTTTTTAAGGCTTGTGCGGTCAAGGTCAAGCGCACCGCCATTTGAAAACCGCCTTGCCTGTGCATCGGAAACCGAAACGGCGGGACAGCTCTCAAACAGGCTCTCAACCGAAGCGACAGCCTTTATCAAATTTCCGCTTTCGGCAAGCTCCTTTGCCCTTTCAAGGCTGATACACTCATCAAGCGAAAAGCCGCAGGCATTAGTCCGTTGAAGTCCGGTCATAACTGCTCCGCAGCCGAGCCTTGCCCCGATATCATCAATAATTGTGCGGATATATGTACCCTTTGAGCAGGAAATTTCAAATCTTCCGCTCTGATTTTCTTCATCAAAATCGGTGAGCCTTATAGAATACACAGTGACCTTTCTCGGCTCTCGTTCAACGGTCAGCCCCTTTCGTGCTAAGTCGTAGAGCCTTTGTCCGTTTTTCTGAACAGCGGAATACATAGGGGGAAGCTGGGTGATTTCTCCCGAAAAATCAGGAATAACATTAAGTATATCCTCAGCCTTTACCTTACTTTCATTTTCGCTTAGCACCTTGCCCCAGATATCAAGGGTGTCGGTGGTGACACCTAATTTGAAGTCGGCAGTGTAGCTTTTGTCGTGGTTCAAAATTAAATCCTGAGCCTTTGTTGCGCTTCCCAAAAGCACCGGCAGAACTCCTGTTGCGTTTGGGTCAAGGGTGCCTGTATGCCCTGCCTTTCGCTGTCCGGTGATTTTGCGCACTACGGCGATGACATCAAAGGAGGTGAAGCCCTTAGGCTTGTCAATAAGTAATACTCCGTTTACAGACATTCTTCCGCCGCCTTAATCAGCCTTGACCTTACCTCTTCAAGGCTGCCCTCAATACTGCATCCGGCAGCCGCAGGATGACCGCCGCCGCCGAACCTTGAGCAAAAATCCGAGGCATTTATATTATCGTTTGTGCGAACGGAAATCTTAAAAACTCCGCCCGGCTTTTCACGCATTGTAATGCCCATAAGCACACCCTCAATTTGTCGGGGAATGGAAGCGAGACCCTCAAGCTCCTCATCGTCGACATTCAGCTTTTTCATCATATCGAGAGTGGTGTATATTATCGCACATCTTCCGTTGGCACAGTATTTAATTGTGTCATAGACGCAGTGCTCAAGCCGGATTCTTTCCTTTGACTTGGTTTCAAACATAACCTTGTTGATATATGCCGTGTCACAGCCATAGTCCATAAGGCTTGCGGCAACTCTCATTGTTTCCGCAGTGGTGTTTGTGAAGCGGAAACAGCCGGTGTCGGTTGAAATGCCGGTATACAGACAGTTGGCAATCTGTTTGGTAAAGGTAATTTTAAGCCGCAAAAGAAGCTTATATATTATTTCGCAGTTAGCCGCCGCATATTTGTCAACAAATTTGTTGTCTGCGGTAAGGGTGTTTGAGCCGTGGTGGTCGATGCACAAATTAATTCTGCCCCGATACTTGCCCATATTAGAGCCTAAAAGACTGTCGGCGGCAACATCTGTGCTGACGATAGTTTCGACTTCAAAATCCTGAGCCTTTACACCGTAGGGCAGATATCCGAAAACAGGGGGAAGATTTGTGGTAATCACCCTTGCATTTTTGCCGATTTGCTGCAGTGCAAGACAAAGCGCATAGGCACTGCCGAGAGTGTCGCCGTCGGGATTGGCGTGGGTGAGTATTTCATAGTTGTCGTGCTGCTCCAGATATCGGGCTATCTCATACAGATTCATCATCTTCAACCTCATCCTGCTTAATATCGAGTGAATTTAATATTCTGCTGATATTTGCGCTGTATTCAATGCTGTCGGTAGCGTTAAAAATCAGCTCCGGAACATGGCGGAGTCTGAGTCTGTGACCAAGCTCCCTGCGAATAAAGCCCGCCGCAGATTTCAGTCCCTGAACCGCCTGCTTTGCACGGTCAAGCCCTTCTATTGCACTGACGCTTACAGTGCAATAGGAAAGGTCGTTTGTAACCTCAACTCTGACTATCGACAAAAATGCCTGAGATACTCTGGGATCCTTCAGCTCTCTGAAAATCGCCGTCAGCTCTCTTTTAATATCCTCTGTTGTTCTTTCTATTCTGTGGCTTGCCATTAAATATGACCCTCCTTATTGAAGCGGAAAAGGATTGTCGGTCAGCCGACAAATCAGTCCTCACGGTACTCCTCGATTGTAAACACCTCGAACATATCGCCTTCTTTTAGGTCGTTGAATTTCTCAAGTCCGATACCGCACTCGTATCCCTCGTTGACCTCCTTGACAGCGTCCTTGAAGCGCTGAAGCGAAGCTATGGTGTCCTCGGCAATAACAATACCGTCACGAATTACCCTCACGCCGCCGTCACGCCTGATTTTTCCGCTCTTAACATATGATCCGGCAATGACTCCGACTGACTTGATTCTGATTACATTTCTACATTCAGCCATTCCGAGCACAACCTCTCTTGTCTTGGGAGCAAGCATACCCTTCATAGCGGTTTCAATTTCGTTGATGCAGTCATAAATTACGCTGTAAAGACGCATATCTATTCCCGAACGCTCGGCATTTTCCGCCGCAACGGAATCGGGGCGAACATTAAAGCCTACAATAATTGCGTTTGAAGCCTCTGCAAGCATAACATCGGACTCGTTAATTGCGCCTACTGCACCGTGGATAACATTTACTCTTACTTCCTCATTTGAGAGCTTAACGAGCGACTGTGTAACAGCCTCAACAGAGCCCTGAACATCAGCCTTAACAATAATCTGAAGCTCCTTAACCTCTCCAAGCTTCATCTGGTCAAAGAGGTTATCAAGAGTAACCTTTGTTCGTGCGTTGAAAATTTCTTCCTTCTTAGCAGCCTTTCTCTGGTCAACAAGAGTGCGAGCCAAACGCTCGTCTGATACTGCGTCAAAGATATCGCCGCCTGTCGGAACCTCATCAAGTCCGGTAATCTCAACGGGAACAGAGGGTCCTGCCTGCTGAACACGCTCGCCCTTGTCGTTTGTCATTACTCTTACTCTGCCGACGCTTGTTCCGGCTATGATAATGTCGCCCTTGTGAAGCGTACCGTTTTGTACAAGAACGGTTGCAATGGGACCTCTGCCCTTGTCAAGACGAGCCTCAATTACCGTACCCTTTGCGGCTCTGTCGGGGTTAGCCTTAAGCTCCTTCATTTCTGCAACGAGGGCTACCATCTCAAGCAGGTCGTCAAGACCTTCCTTTGTCTTTGCGGAAACGGGGATACAGGGAGTGTCGCCGCCCCATTCCTCGGGAATAAGCTCGTGCTCTGTGAGCTGCTGCTTAACCGCCTCGGGATTAGCACCCACCTTATCCATCTTGTTGATTGCAACAATAACGGAAACTCCGGCTGCCTTTGCGTGGTGGATAGCCTCAACGGTTTGGGGCATAATTCCGTCGTCAGCCGCAACAACAAGGATTGCAATATCGGTTACCTGAGCGCCCCTTGCTCGCATTGTGGTAAACGCTTCGTGTCCGGGTGTGTCAAGGAAGGTGATGGGCTTGCCGTCTACCATTACCCTGTAAGCACCGATGTGCTGAGTGATTCCGCCTGCTTCGCCGGCTGTAACATTTGCATGGCGGATAGCGTCAAGAATTGAGGTTTTGCCGTGGTCAACATGACCCATTACAACAACAACGGGAGCTCTGCCGACAAGATTTGCATCGTCGTCCTCGCTGTCGTCAATGATTCTGTCCTCGATTGTAACAACAACCTCTTTTTCAACCTTTGCGTGGAACTCCATTGCAATAAGTGAGGCTGTGTCAAAGTCAATAGTATCTGTAGCTGTTACCATTGTGCCCATAAGGAAGGCCTTTTTAACTACCTCTGCAACGGTAGCCTTGAGCCTTAATGCAAGCTCGGAAACAACAATTTCATCGGGAATTTCAACGGTAATGGGCTTTTGCTTGCGTTCAAGCGCAATACGCTTGAGTCTTTCCTGCTCGGTTTCTCTTTTGCCCTGTCGTCTGCCCTTCTGCTTTTGGGAACGGTTGGTAAATTTCTGTTTCTTTACCGTGTTGTCGGTACTGCGCATTTTAGAGCTGTCGCTTGCCATATCGTCATATTTTGAGTTGTATCGCTCAACATCAACATTGATGGCTCTTGTGTCGATAACTCTGCGCTTGCGAGCAACCGGCTCCTCTGCCTTTTGCTCCTTCTTAACGGGAGCCTGAGGCTGCTTTGCAGGCTTGTCGCTGATTTTCTCGGCTTTACTGTCAGCCTTTTCTTTTTTGCCGGCAGATACCTTTTCTACAGGCTTTTCTGTCTTTTCTTCAGCGTTGGTCTGCTCTTCGGGATTGCCCTTGCGAGCAGCAAAATACTTGTCAAAGCTTTTTACACTGTCTTCTTTTGTAATAACATCAAACAGAACATCAAGCTCTGTTTCTTCAAGAGAAGTCATAGTTTTTTTAGTAACACCGCAGTGCTTCTGAAGTATGTCAATAATCCTTTTATTGGAAACTCCCAAGTCTGCAGCAGCGTCCTTAACCTTATATTTTATCATAAAATTCTCCTCCCTGTTCGTCGATTATGAGCTGTTTAAGCTTGTCGGCAAAGCCTTTGTCCTCGACTGAAACAACACCGCAAAGCTTGCCGAGAGAAAAGCTCAGCTCATCCTTGCTTCTGTTTATGGTAATAGCCGGAACATTGCCCCTGTGCGCCGCTTCAAGCACCGGCTTTACGCTGTGCCTTGAAAAATCTGCGGTGATAAGAACAAGCTTAGATTTATTTTTTTTAACCGAATCAACTGTCGGATCAGCTCCGACAACAAGCTTACCGGCTCGTCTGCATAAGCCGAGAAGCGATAATATTCTGTCGTTCATACCTGAATTGAACCTTCACTTTCCTCAAGCTGTTTTTTCATAAGCTCATACACCTCTTCGGGTATTTTGCAGCTTAGCGAACGCTCAAATCTTCGTGCCTTTCTTGCCTTTTCAAAGCAATCAAGATTTCTGCAAACATATGCGCCTCTGCCTGCTGCCTTGCCCGTAAGGTCAAGAGATATTTCTCTTAGCTGAGCTTCGCCGTCCTTTTCGGGAGCCTTTACTACTCTGATAAGCTCCCGCTTCGGCTTCATTTCTCCGCAGCCGGTGCATTTTCTCATTGGAACCTTCTTTTGCTTCATCATATTAAGCTTGCTCCTAACTCGGTTGAATCCGGATTATTCTGCGGCTTCCTCGGCTGAGGTCTGAGGAGCCTCGTCCTCCTCGTCCTCTCCGTAAAAACCGCTTTCGGGACGAATGTCTATCTTCCAGCCTGTCAGCCTTGCCGCAAGACGGGCGTTTTGTCCCTTGTTGCCGATGGCAAGCGAGAGCTGACCGTCGGGAACGGTTGCCTTGCAGCTTTTTGCAGCCTCGTCAACAATATCAACCTTGCACACCTTTGCGGGAGACAGCGCAGCGGAGATGTATTCCGAGGGCACATCGCTGTAGGTGATAATATCAATCTTCTCGCCGCCAAGCTCGTCAACAATGGCGTTTACTCTTGCGCCCTTGGGACCTATGCAGGCTCCGATAGCGTCAACATCAGGGTTGCTGCTGAAAACCGCAAGCTTTGTTCTTGAGCCTGCCTCACGGGAAACGGACTTAATTTCAACAATACCATCAAAAATTTCGGGAACATTTTGCTCAAACAGGCGTCTTACAAAGCCGGGGTGGGTTCTTGAAATAATTGCGTGAGGACCTTTTTCCTTATCCTTTACATCGGCAATATAAACCTTTACAAGGTCGCCCTCCTTAAGCTCTCCGCAGCCGACCTGCTCGCTTTTGGGCAGCATAGCCTCGCTTTTGCCGATTCTGATTGTGGCGGCACCGCTTTTGATGTCAACTCTTTCAACGGTTGCCGTAACCAGCTCTCCGAGCTTGCTCTGGAACTCAATAAGAGTCTGTCCTTTTTCGCCTGCTCTGATACCCTGGCGGATAGTGTTTCTTGCCGCAGATATTGCAATTCTTCCGAGCTTTTTGGGATCAAGCGGAATTTCTATGGTGTCGTCCGGCTTGAACTTCTTTCTTTTGTTAATCTTTTCGGCTTCCTCAACGGTAATCTCATAGTTGGGATTTGTGACCTCCTCAACTACGGTCTTTACCAGCTTAACATCAATGGTGTTTTTGTCCACATCATACTTAAAAACAACATTTTCGTTACCGCCGTAGTAGTTCTTGCAGGCAACGGTGATTGCTTTTTCAATCTGCTGAAGCATATAGTCCATTGGAATGTCCTTTTCCTTTTCAAACATTCTCAACGCTTCAAATAAATCCTTGTTTGTCATTTTCCTATCATCCTTTTCTAAATTAATCAGTACTTTCTTAATCAGTCAAAGTCATCAAGCTTTATCCACACAGCGTCTTTTTTGTTTATTGTAACGCTGTTTTCTCCGCTGTGGTCGGTGATTGTAACCTCACCGTTGTCATATGCGCTTAAAACTCCCTTAAATTCCTTGCCTATGCCCTCAATACTTCGGTGAAGCTTAACCATAATGTCGGCACCGAGAAAGTCGGTGAAATGCTCGTCACGAACAAGCTCTCTCTCAATTCCGGGAGAGCAGACCTCAAGACAGTAGGCATCCTCGATGGGGTCAAGCTCATCAAGAGGGTCGTTTACAGCTCGGGAAACCTTTTCGCAGTCCGTAATGTCAACACCGCCGGACTTGTCGATGAAGATACGCAGATATTTGTCTGCACCCTCCTTGACATAGCGAACATCCCAAATCCGTAAGCCGAGACTGTTTACAATGGGCTCGCAAAGCTCCCAAACCTTTGAAACGGTAATTCCGCCCTTGCTTTTTGCCATATCACACCTCCGATAAGATAAATACAAAGGAGTGGGTTGCTGCCCACTCCTTTATCTTAAAATATTCTACATACGATATTATAACACCAAAGCCTGCAATAATCAAGTCTTTTTTACGATTTCTTAATTTTTGTCAAGACTTTAAGCCGACTTAGTGGCCGAACTCGCTGAGTATATCGTCAATTTCGGAATCAAAGTCCCTGTCGATGTCAGATGAATATCTGCTGTAATCAAAATCATCGTCGGAGTCCGAATCGAATGAATCATCGGTTTCCTGTGATTTATTCTGTTCGTCACGGCGCTTTACCTCAAGCATAAACTCCTCGGCTTCTGCTTTTTCCTCAGCCTCTCTTTTTTTGCGCTTGTCGCCAAAGACAATATCGCCCAAAAACAATCCGAATATTCCCGATGAAAGGTAGACTGCAAGCAAAACAATGTTGGTAAAAATGTATTTAGGATGGAAACCGCCGTAATAAAGCAGCATACTTGGGATATAGGCGATCGGAGCTATCAGAGTAAACAGGAAGTCAAGACCGTACTTGGAGCAATATACTGCGGCGCATACTATTGCGGTGCCGGGAAAAATAAAGTAAAAAACAATGGGAACGAGGTTGTTCATAGCAGTGTTTCTGAAAATAAGGGGAATAATGAGAAAAATCCCCAGGATAACCGCAGCATACGGTGCATATTTCTTTATCATACTTTCCATAATTGAGTTTCTCCTTATTTAGTGTATTCAAAATAACAATGCTTTTGCACACAAACGGGCTCTGCATTGCTCATTTATTATACAGTCTTGTTTCAAAAAAAGCAAGGGCAACTCATAATTCGGCAACAGATTAATTTGTTGCTTCAAAAAATAACGGCGACTCGTTCTGAGCCGCCGTTAGGTTGATGTTATATATTTTTTACCATCTGCTTGATGCTTCAGCCTTGAAAGCACCCTTTTTCTTTGCAACATACTTTGTATATCTGGTTGCCTTTCTGTCACGAAGCAGAAATACGGTTGCAAGTGCGCCAAGAATAATTGCTACAAGCACAAACCAGAGCCAAATATTAGCTGTTCTTCTTACCTGTGCGGTAGTAGCTGCAGGAATTACCGAAGCTGAATTTGAAAGAGCCTTTTCGCTGCCTGAATTTGTCTTTCCGGCAACCTCAGCTGCCGAGGAAGCATATTGCTGACTGTCGCTGCTAAAGGTGCCGTTGCCTGCTGCGTTTACGGGGAGAGGTCCTGTAACAACCTGCTCGGGAGCCTGTGACTCTGCGTCGCTTTCGGGAGACGGATTCTTAACAGCACTGTCACCGAAGAGAACTGCGTATGTCTCCTCATCAACGATACCGGTTGCTTCAAGTGAGTTTTCAAGCTGGAAGTTCTTTACAATCTGCTCTGTATACTCTCCGAAATATCCCGTAGGTTCAATATCAAAGTAGAGAAGCTCTGCGAGCTTTTCCTGAATCTCTGTTACCTTATCGCTTTCATCGCCGTTCTGATAAACACCGTCGTCCTTTGCAGCAGGTTCGGTTGCTGCCTCGGACTCAGAGTTTGACGCCGGTTCTGTGGGAGCCTGTGTGGCTGCCTCGGTTGCAGGCTGAGTAGCCTTTTCCTCTTTAGCAGGAGCCTTTGGAGCGTTGCTTGCATAAAGAACATTGCGGTCGGAGCCTGCAATGCCGTCAACATAAAGACCTGCCTGCCTTTGGAAAGCCTTGAATGCCTGCTCGGTCATATCTCCGAAATCGCCGTCAACAGCTCCGTTGTAATAACCAAGCTCCTTGAGTCTGCTCTGAATTTTCTTAACCTCTTCACCTGTGGAGCCGTTCTTCCAGGAAGTGGGTTTCTTTGAAGATGAAGAAGAGGAAGATGACGATGAACCGTTTGAAGCTGTAGCAGATGTATTAGAGGGAGTTTTGCTTGAAACACCCTTTGAGTTAAAGTAATAGGTTGTACCGCCTATTGTTCTTGAGGTGTTTGTAATGTACTCGCCGTTTTCATAGTAATAATACTCGCCGTTAAACTTTTCCCAGCCTGTTGTGGGATAGCTGCAGGCTGCAAGCTTAAACCAATATGTCCAGTTGTTGTATCCGCCGATTGCCTGATAGCAAACACCGTAGTCGTCGCCTCTTGCGTCAACCTCCATATTGTTTCCAACATAAACGCCCACATGACCCGGACGCCAAAGTCCGAGACCGTGGATGTTGGGGATACCGTTGCTTACATTACCTCTTGCTGTGGCGGTGTTAAGCTGGGGATTTCCGCATCTTTCGCCTCCGCAGTAGGAATAAATAAGACCTGAACAGTCAACAGCTCCGGGGGTAGCGCCGCCGTAGACATATGACCAGCCGGAATAATAAGCGTTTAATGCCCACTCTGCAAGACCTGTGCCTGTGCCCTTTGCGCTTGCAGTAAGCGTGCCGCCAAATACAAATACGCTTGATAGTATGAGAATACTCATAAGCATAGCCGTGAGTCTTTTAATTCTCTTCATCATTAAAACCTCCGTATTATTTGTAATCATTAATTCTTTTTGGTCACCAATAATTACAGAATTGGCAACGATTGATAACAAATTTGTAACTATTATAGCATTGAGTAGTTTAAAAATCAACCCCTTAAAGGAATATTTTTGATTTTTAAGCAAAATGCACTGCGAAAACAGGAGTAATTTTCCTAATATGAATAAAATAACTACAAATTTGTTATATTTTGTAAAATATGCAATTCAAAAGAGATTTTTATTTTTCAGGAAAGCTGTGTACGCCGCTATATATATTAAATGAAAACAGTGCGTGAACTTGGATAATACTAAAAAATTTGAAATATTTTAAACTTTTTTAAAAAAACATTTGAAATTATGAACAAAGTATGGTATTATATCTTTCGGACGCTGCAAACAGGCTTGCAGGCGGCGCAAAAATTTGATATTCGCTGATATAGCTCAGGAGGTAGAGTGCGTCCTTGGTAAGGACGAGGTCACGGGTTCAAATCCCGTTATCAGCTCCAAAAAACAGCCGAGACTTTCAGTGTCGGCTGTTTTTGTCGGTCGAAAAAAGCAATAGATCACTGTGGGAGTGCACAATATATGATAAAGAGTTTTTCAGAGCTCGCAGGTATAGTAGGCGATATTGTATGACAATCCGGAATGTAAATCCGCTGTAAATGCTAAGGTCGTAAGAGGTGCAGGCCTATGTATTATTTTTCTCGCTCTTGCAGCGAAAAAGCAACTGTTTATATTCTCACATCTGTCATAACCTTTCTGTGCTGTGTGCGTTTCATCTGTAACACCCCTTTCCTTAACTCTGTACTTATATTATAAAGGATTTCCTTTAATTTGTCAATAGTTTGCTTTAAGTATTTTCTTTATTTTTTAAAAATATTTTTTATTTTATAAAGAATTTCCTTTACAGACAAAAAGATATATGGTATAATATAGACAGTAAAGGAGATGATATAATGCCTGCAATATGTATGTTCTACGGTATTATCATTAGAATGTATAATAACGGCTCTGAACACAATCCGCCCCACTTTCACGCAACCTATCAAGGGCACAATGCCACATTTCACTTGAACGGTGAACTGAAAGAGGGTAAAATGCCAAAGCCACAACAGAATTTAATTCTTGCTTGGGCTACACTCCACCACGATGAGCTTGTCGCAAACTGGGAGTTGGCAACGGAAGAACAGCCACTATTCAAAATTGAACCCCTCCGCTAATAAAACAGGAGAGGTATAACCCATATAAAGGAGTTGATACTATGATTGACAGCCCTGCTTGGGTAGTAACGGCAGTTGAGCCGAACAAAGACTACACTATGCTTCTCACCTTTGCCAGTGGTGAAAAAAAGCTGTATAACGCTATGCCGCTGCTTGAAAAGGCTATATATTTGCCGCTGAAAAATCTTGCATTCTTCTTAAAGGCTAAAGTGGAGTGCGGTACAGTTGTTTGGAATGATGATGTAGATATTGACCCCGAGTATCTGTATGAATACAGTATCCCGATAGGGGGTGCTTAAATGACAAATACACAAAAAATAAAGCTTGCGTTAGCTTATAAAAGTATGAGCGAATCAGAGCTTGCAAGGCAGTTAGGAACTTCTCCGCAAGCATTCAGTCAAAGAATGAAAACAGATAAATTTTCAAGTGATGAATTGTCAAAAATTGCAGATATTATCGGAGCTAAATATATATCAGGCTTTGAATTTGCAGACGGTACCGTAATATAGAGCTTTACAGTTTAAAGCATAAAGAAATAACCGCCCTGTGCTGCAACACAAGACGGTTATTATTTAATAATTAAAATTTGATTGCGGAACAGCTAAAGCCGTTCTTTTCACCCTTATATTACCATAATGTCAATAACTTGTCAATAGAATGGGCGGTGAAAATATGGCAATATCCGAATCACAAAGAAAAGCTGTTGCAAAGTACAACGCAAAAGCCTATGATGAAATAAAAGTCAGAGTTTCCAAAGGCAACAAGGACATAATCAAAGCTCACGCCGAGGGCAAAGGCGAAAGCATAAACGGCTTTGTTAATCGTGCCATTAATGAAACAATGGAGCGTGACAAGGAGAATAAAGCAGAATAATTCAGAAGTCGGCAGGTCTTGAAATACAGGCTTGCCTTTTCTCTTTGTTCTTTTCGGAAAGATTTTCTGTTTGGACAAAAGACTTATTTTGCTAATTATATTTACTTTTACGCTTTTGTGTGTTAAAATTTTACCGTACAGAAATAATATCTTTTACGGAGGATAAGGCTGTGAATTCTAAACTAAAAAACAGTGCTACGGATTTTCTTTTCGACGCCATTCTTTCACTTGAAAATCCGGAGGAATGTTATAGATTTTTCGAGGATCTATGCACAAGCGCAGAGCTGAAGGCAATGTCTCAGCGGCTTGTTGTGGCAAAAATGCTTGCAGAAAAAAAGGTTTACACAGAAATAGTCAAGGAAACCGGAGCTTCCACCGCAACCATCAGCCGTGTAAAACGAGCCTTGTTTGACAACGATACCTACGGCTATACAATGGTGCTTGACAAGCTGATGGGAGATAAGAAAAATGACTGACAGCTACTCTGCCTTTGCCCGGTTTTATGACGGACTAATGGAGGACGCCTGCTACGAAAAAAGGTGCGGATATCTGCTCGAAATTTTCAAAAGGCACAATCACGATGCCGGAATAACTCTTGACCTTGCCTGCGGAACAGGTACGCTTACCGTACTCCTTGCCAAAAGCGGGGTTGATGTTTACGGCGTTGATTCAAGCGCCGAAATGCTCAGCGAGGCTATGCAGAAGTCTGACGAGGAAGGGCTTGGTCTGCTCTTTTTGCGGCAAAAAATGGAAAAGCTGAATCTTTACGGCACAATAAATACCTGTGTGTGTACGCTGGACAGCATTAATCATATTACGGATTCAGACAAGGTAAAAGCCGCATTTGACAGAGTGGGGCTTTTTATGGACGATGACGGACTTTTCGTTTTTGATGTGAACACGGTCTATAAGCACAGGGAGATTTTGAAGGATAATACCTTTGTTTTCGAGAATGACAGGGTTTTCTGCGTATGGCAAAATCGGCTTGAGGATAATGATATTGTCAGCATAAGCCTTGACTTTTTTGAAGAAGAAAACGGAGTATATTACAGGAGCAGCGAAAGCTTTTGCGAGCGTGCCTACAGCGATGAAATGATAAGGGAAATGCTTGACAACGCAGGCTTTGAGCTTGAGGCTACATACGGCGATATGAGCTTTGACGAGCCTAAGGCTGACGAGCAGAGGGTTGTCTATGTTGCTCGAATGAAGAAATCAAGAAATAGGAAAGGTTAATGTTATGGATAAGATAATACGCTGCATTACAAGCGACGGTGCCGTTATGGCTTCGGCAATAGACGCTTCAGATATTGTGTTTACCGCAAGCAGGCTGCATCATCTCTCAAAAAGTGCCTGTGCCGCCCTTGGCAGATTGCTCTGTGCAACCTCTATTATGGGAAATATGCTCAAGCAAAAGGACGCAACGATAAATCTGCGTGTGATGGGCGACGGCGAGCTTGGCCCGGTGATAGCTGTCGGTGACAGCAGCGGAAATGTTAAGGGATATGTGGGAAATTCAGACTGTCCCACTGAGTTTTATAATAACGGCAAAATTAATGTTTCAAAGGCGGTCGGAAAAAACGGTGTGCTCAATGTTATGCGTGATTACGGCTCGGGAGAACCTTATATCGGTCAGGTTGAGCTTGTCAGCGGCGAGATTGCTGAGGATATTGCAAACTATTTTGCAACAAGCGAGCAAATTCCCACTGTCTGCGCTCTTGGTGTGCTGCTTAGCAAGGACAAGGGCGAGGTTATGCTTGCAGGAGGACTTATCATTCAGCTTTTGCCGGGAGCCGATGAAGCCACAATAGAAAAGCTTGAGAAAAATACCGCCGAGCTTGAGCCTGTAACAACAATGCTTGCAAAGGGTATGAGTATTCTTGAAATCTGCAAAACTGCTCTAAAGGGATTTGAGGTTGAGGTGCTTGACGAAAATCCGGTAAACTATGTTTGCGGCTGTTCAAAGAAAAAGCTTGAGAGGTACTTTTGTACACTCGGTGATGATGACTTGCGCTCGCTTGCAGATGAGTCGGGCTTAGTCACCGCTCAATGCCATTTTTGCAACAAAAAATATGTTTTTACACAGGACGATATTGAAAAAATAATTGACGAAAAGCACTGATTGATTGCAAAAGGGGATATCCTTGACAATTTTTTGGTATTTTGATTATTTTTTAAAAAATTTAAAAAAAGTGTTGACATTACAGATATCATATGGTATTATAATGAAGTCGCTGAGAGATACAGCAACCGAGACGAAGCGACATAGGCATGTGGGAGCATAGCTCAGCTGGGAGAGCATCTGCCTTACAAGCAGAGGGTCATAGGTTCGAGCCCTATTGTTCCCACCACATATGGCCCGGTAGTTCAGTTGGTTAGAACGCTAGCCTGTCACGCTAGAGGTCGACGG